>CAZPPD010000230.1:0-7950 GCA_964588185.1 uncultured Alcaligenaceae bacterium
TGTGCCCTTACCGCTGCCGCTGCCCGGTGGTTTTAACCCTTGGCAACAATTTCCGCCCGGTTTCAATCCCGGCGGTCAGGGGCCCAATGATGGGAACCTGGATTTTTCGCCAGGAAGGGACAACAGAACAAATGATCCAAAACCGAATGGCGAACCTCAGGAAGACAACAGGAACGGATTGTTCTTCGGTTACAGCGAAGAAGACAAAGCCGGCGGTTACACCTTTGGTTTCGGAGCGTACCGGCATGAAGGCAAGGACGGCGACATCATCGGCATATTGACTGGAGATTTTGATTTTGGCTTGTTCGGAGAAGATGGCAGCCGTCGCCGTGGATTTCGGGCGAACGTTCAGGTTCTCGAGGTTGACAGTGGAAGAATCGACCTCGGAAACAATGGTTTCATTCAAATCGATGGTAAAGGACCCGAAGCAAATGCAGCCGCTAATGGCGGTCAAGACGGTGCGGAACTGGGAGTTGGAGCTTCCTTGATCGGCACCTCAGTTACTCTCGGTACCAGCGATCCTAATAGCGACTCCGATGTCCAAAGCCGAGTCGGCATCAATGTCGGCGTAGGTGCAGGCGGTAGATTGCATTGGTCCGATGAGGATGGGGATGGCTTTCGAGAATTCGGCGTTGGAGTCGATGTCATCTTCGTCTCCGTGGACGTGAAAAGCGAAGACCCCTTGAAGACTCTCCTCGTCGGTCCACTGGGAACTTATATCTTGAGTGACGATGGCAATTGGACTTACGGGGCGTTGGATTCAGCCACTGAATTTGGTGAAGATGCCGGCGAATACATCCACGATATTTCCCAAGGGACCTCCATCTACATCGGGGAAGGTGTGGACGCAACCCAGGATGCGATTGACCGGACCCAAGAGGGTGCCAATCGAGCACTCGATCGTGGCCAACAAGCCGTTGATGATCTCCAGAACGGAGCGAATCAAGTGATTGATCAGGGCCAGGACGCCGTTGATAATGCTCAGGACTCAGCCAATCAAGCTTTTGATCGAGGCCAAAACGCCATCGATCAGGGGCAAAATAATGCCAACTCTTTTGTTGATAGTGCCCAGAGTGCCCTGGGCGGTGGAACTGCGGTCGACACTGCCATTGACACGGCTCAAGGAATTGCCAACGGTGTGGTAGACACTGCCCAGCAGGGAGCCGAGTTAGCCCAAGATCTCGCCAATGGTGCTTTGGATACGGCCCAGCAGGGAGCCGAGTTAGCTCAAGATCTTGCCAATAGCGCCTTGGATACGGCCCAGCAAGGTGCAGAGGTAGCCAAAGACCTGGCCAACGGGGCTTTGGATACTGCCCAACAAGGTTTGAACTTAGCTGGGCGGGGCGCCCAAGGTGTTGTCAATTTCGTTGGCGGTTTCTTCCGAAGTGAGTAACTTGCCTACCTAGCTGCCGTTCACTTAGCTCGCGGATATTCTCCGCGAGCTTTCTTATTGGTGGGATGAATATTCCCCAACCATAGGCGGCTGCCTTTAGGTATCCAATTGCCAATCTTCTTCCAGGAGGAGGCCGGAGATCTCGCTCGCAGCTTTCCAAGCATCTTCAAGGAAATTGAGGTATTCTAAATTGGCCTCCGCAAGTGCCCGCTCGGCTTGAAGGACTTGTGAGGAAGGAAATTGTCCGCCTTTGAAAGCTGCCTGAGATAAACGGAGAGCTTTAGCCGCGTCCGGTAAGATAAAGTCGCGATAGCGTACCAGTTGCCGGCGTGCCGCAGAATAGCGGCTAATGGCCTCAGCCAAGCGGCGTGTAAGGTCATATTCGGTTGCGCGAATTCCTTCTAACGCCCGTCCCGTAGTTGCCCAAGCCGCATGGATATTCCCTTGGTTGGCATTAAGAATTGGCAGGGGAATCTGAAAACCCAGGGACCAATCGTCACTTTTGTTTTGATTCTGCCGGGTGTAGCCAACGCCTATAGTCACATTGGGAATTCGTTCCGCTTTGGCTTGGCGGAGTGCAGTTTTGGCTCGAGACAATTCGACATTGGCAATCTGTATCTGTGGATGCCTTGCCAGCATCTCTTGGCGGGCGGCTTCAAAAGAATATTCCGGGAGTGGGTTTTCCAGCGATCCTTTTACCAAAGTAAAAGGCATGTAGGGTTCGCCGATTAAGGTGACAAAACGCCGCCAGACCCCCAGGTGCTTTTGTCGGGCGGCATCCAATTGAGCCTGAAGACGATCCCGGGCCAGGCGTAATTGCAAGAGCTCCAGTTCTCCAATTTGTTTCGCTTTTTTCAATTTGTCCGCGGTAAGGTAATTTTGGCCGGCAATCCGGGCGAGTTTATCCAAAACCTCCACTCGCTGTTGCATTGCCAGAACTCCGAAATACTCCCGGCGAATCGCTGTGATTACGGCAAACCGGGTGAACCGTTTTGCCAAGGATGCTTTTTCTACCTCTCGATTGGCAACTGCTTTACGAAGGCGGATTTTCCTCGGGAGAACTAATTCTTGCTGAAAGAACGGGAAGGTATTAATCCCGCCCGTCCCTAGTCGGTCTCCCAACTCAACAAAGCTTCCGGTCAATATCGGATTTGGGTAGAGCCCCGCTTGGATAGCCCTGCCCTCGGCTTCGGAGATGGCATACCCTGCTCTTAGTAGGTCCGGATTCTTTCGCAGTCCAATTAGGGTCAGTTCCGAAAGCCCATAGGTGGGTTCCAGGGGCCGAGGAGTTCCCAGGGTGGCTTCGTGGTATTGATTTGTGGAGGCTTGTTGGGAAGAATTTTTGGCTTGTGTAGTTAAAACCGGGTAAGGAGATTGCCCGCGAAGGGTGTTTATGGATACTCCAAGGAAAAAAGGTATCAGTAACCAGAAATGCAATGGTTTACAAACCATAGTAACCGTTTCCGGGATAGATTCGGATTAGTAGCAGATGAGGAGAGTCCTAGTCATTCTAATATCGGCATTATTGGAATTGTTTGTTTAATTTGACGTCAACTCGGACCTACTTGCTAAGGTCTCTATCCTTCCACTAACCGGCACGTTAGCAAAAAACGATCTTCGCTAACGTGTCTCGGTTCTTATCCTTAGTAGCGGAATTAGTGCTGATGTGGATTGGCTTCATCTAATCTTCCCACATAGGGCTTCTTGCCGATCTTACCGGAAATTTCCATTTTCAGCTTTTCCGCTTTTCCTAATACCTCATGGGTCACGGAAAAGCGGGAGGTCTTATCCTCCGGGTCCCTTTCTTGTCGGAATGGCTTCAGTTTCAACTCCAAGGGTGGTTCTTCGCTGGTAATGATTAGATCCAGGGGTTGTTCTTCCAAGTAAACTTTTTTGTTCAACATGTAGACAACTGCCTTTTTATTTTTCTTGTCACGAACCCACTCCAGATGGTACTTCTCACCTCCCCAGGTAAAAAGCACCCCACCATGTTGAGGTTCAGGGTGAGCGCCGGATCCTTTTTTCGATGGAGACTCTTTCGGTTGAATCGAACAACTGGAAAGAATTAGGATGCCGTGAACAAATAGTAGCAGGCAAGCGAGCGATAGAATCCGTTTCATACAAATTCGTCCTTTCAAAATTAGAGGTTCGTGTTTGGAGACAATTCCGTTTCCTTCTCCTGATGCACCAGCCTAGGAACATCCGTTCCACTAAACTGCCAGAATAAACCGGGATGGATTAAGAACTCGCAAAAAGTAGAGGTTATGATGCCGCCAAAAATAACAGTTGCCACCGGGTAAAGGATCTCTCGCCCCGGTTCCAATCCGTAGATGATCAGCGGCAACAGAGCGAAACCCGCCGTTAGTGCTGTCATGAGTACCGGAGCCAAGCGTTCCAGACTACCACGAAGAATCATTTTTTCCGTGAATTCTTCTCCTTCCATCCTCATCAACCTCAGGTAATGGGAGACCAAGAGAACGCCGTTTCGCGTTGCTATACCACCTAATGAGATAAACCCTACCAAAGCAGCTACGGAGAGGGTCTGCCCGGTAATCCACAAAGCAACAACACCACCTATGAATGCAGTCGGCAATGCATTCAATATTTGCAGGACGATGCGAACGGAAGGGTACAACATATACAGCACTACAAACATAGCAACAAAGGAGCCGATTGCCATCAATGAAATCATCCAGGTGGCTCGGCGTTGGCTTTCCCATTGGCCGCCAAACTCGATGAAATATCCTTGCGGGCGTTCCACATTTCGGATTCGCTCTTTCAAGTCTGCCATGATGCTGCCTATGTCCCTTTTCTTTGGATTTACCCGAATGACAATGCGGCGGCGAACATTGTCTCGGTAGATGACGTTGGGACCATAGCCGGTCTTGATCTCGGCCAACGTATCCAAGGTCGCAGGTCCGCGATGCGGGTTCTTTGTCTGTACGATCATACGGCCTAAAGAGGCAGTGTCGCGGAATGATTCATCCAGCTTCACCAGCACATCGAATCGGCGTTCCTTCTCAATCACCTGCGAAACCACCTTGCCATACATGGAGGTGCGGACAAAATCCGCCAAGTGTTCTTTGTCAACGCCATACCAGCTCAACGCTTCTTTTCTCGGTTCGATGTGGACTTCCTCGGCAAGCTCTTGGGCTTCTATCACAGGGGGAGCAATTCCGGGAACATCTTTAATGGCATTTTTTATCGCCTTGGCGGTGAGCTGCAACTCGGTGATATCATCTCCATAAACTTTGATGGCAATTTTCGAGGTAACTCCCGACATCATGTGGCTGATGAGGTGAGCGAGCGGTTGCTCTACTTCAATGGCAGCTCCTAGTTTAAGAGACTCTACCTTTTCCTGGATCTCCGCAATGACCTCCTCACGAGGCTTTTCGTATTTCGGATTCATTGTCAAAATGTATTCGGTATTGCTCACGGGTTCGACGTGCTCATCCAACTCGGCTCTTCCGGTTCGCCGCACAAATTGCAGGATTGGCTGCCTGGGATGTTCCCTGGTAGCTTTCATGCTTTGAAAGAGAGCATCCATTTGCGCGGTGACTTTATTGGATTCACTTAAAGAAGCGCCGGGAGCAAGAAAGGCATTAACCTGAATACTGCCCTCATCAAATGGTGGTAAAAAATCCGAACCGATTTGCGTGAGGGATAATCCTGCGATAACCACTATGATCCAAGTGGCTGCCAAGATCATTTTGGCGTAGGCCATGCTGAAACGGATCAAGTAACTACAAGCCCACTTCAAAAACCTCAAGAGCGGGCTGTCCCCTTTGGCATGCGTAGCCCTTGATTTTGCTAGGAGGTAATAAGATAGTACCGGGGTCACAGTAAGGGAGACTAGAAGTGAGGCAAGGATAGAAATGATGTAAGCAACACCTAGTGGTGTAAATAAACGGCCTTCGATCCCGGACAAAAAGAACAGGGGAATAAACACCAAAATAACGACGATGGTGCCGAAAACGATCGCACTGCGAACCTCCAAACTAGCCTCATAGATCACCTGAAGAACCGGTCTTGGTTTTTCCAACCTATTGTTTTCCCGAAGGCGGCGGAAGATGTTTTCCACATCGACAATGGCGTCGTCCACCAGCTCGCCCATAGCGACAGCTATTCCGCCTAGAGCCATGACATTGATACTAAGCTGGCGACCTGTCAGTTGGCTGATCAAGTGGAATACCAAAGCCGTGATGGTCAGGGACAGGGGAATGGCGGTGAGGGAGATAAAAGTCGTACGGAAATTAAGCAGGAACAGGAACAAGGTGATCAATACCAACACGGCTCCGATGACCAGAGCTTCGGTGACATTGTAGATTCCCAGGTCGATAAATCGTTTTAACTGAAATAGCTCCGGGTTTATTTCAACAAAAGCCGGTATAGCAGGTTCCAGATCTTTCAAAGCCCGGAGTATATTGTCCGTCAGGACCCGGGTATCCTGGTGAGGTTGTTTTGTGACCATCAAGACGACTCCCGGCTGCCCATTGATGCTCGCATCTCCTCGTTTATATTGAGGACCTTCGACGATACGTGCTACTTGCTCCAAAAGAATCGTTCGATTTTTGGTAACTTTGACGGGTATTTTTTTTAACTCAGCTAAGGTTTGTTTGGCATTAGGACCGAGCCGGCCTTTAAAGCGAATTGGTTGTTCCCTGCCGCTTTCCTCCTGCCAACCACCGCTGGTAGTCAAGTTATTTTTGGTAAGTGCAGAGTTTACCTCATCCAGATTGACATCGTAGGTGACTAAGGCGTGAGGATTTACCAGCACCTGATATTGTTTTCTCTCACCCCCAATGGAAACCACCTGGGCAACTCCCCCGACTTTTAGTAGCCTCAGTCGCACTACCCAATCCGCTAACGTTCGTAGCTCAATCTGCCGGTCTACAAGACTTGGAAACCGAACCCGGTGTTTATCTCCTTCAAGGGGAACCACCATTTGATAGGAAATTGTAGGCAGTTCTTTTTTCTTGCTTGCTGGCAGAGATCCGGAATATTGCCCTTCTCCATTTGCCACCAGCTTCGACCCAATGCCCTGGTGAACCAGCTTCAAGGTGGGATCATCCGGTTGAAATGGAACCCATTCGGATAGTTTTTTTCGGCCACCTTCCTTGTCGCCCGTATTCCAGAAATATACCTTTGCGAGCGCATTGTCCTGGGCAACAACTAGTTCTGCCGCATATTCCCTAGCCTCGGTGATAGGTACTAAACGGCCTCCTTTGGGACCTTTCTTTTCCGTCAGACCGATATACATCACCTGCCCCATCAAAGAACTAATCGGTGCCATTTGCGGAGTAATACCAAAAGGCAATTGGACGGTGTTTAGTCGTTCCTGGACAATTTGGCGGGCGACATAAATATCGGTATCCCAGTCAAAGTTGACATACACCACGGAAATGGAAGGACCGGATTTACTGCGAACGGATTCCACTCCCGTCGCCCCATTGATGGCGGCTTCCAAAGGGAAGGTGACTAAGGTTTCGACGTCCTCCGGTGCAAAACCACGGCATTCAGTAAGAATTACTACTCGTGGACGGTCCAAGTCCGGCAATACGTCAATTGGAAAGGTGGTAATGAGGTAGCTGCCGTAAACGACTGTCGCCAGGCAGAGAAATACGATCAGCACGCGGTGTTTAAGCGAGAATCGAATGAGGGCGTCTAACATGTCCGGTTCCGGGTTATCAGAATTTCTTTTGGTTGTTTATTCCCAAGAATTCAACGGCTAATCTGCAAACCTGAATTATTGCAAAATCAGATATCCGCTAATGAGGATGGTGATGTCCGTGGCTATGGCCTCCGCCTTCTTCTTGAAGTTGAAGCAAGCGCTGTAATTGAGCTCCTCCCCGATGGGCAATGACATTGCGTTGGTTGATACTTCCGGTATTTTTGATGATCACCATGTCGCGGTCGCGGAAAAGAATCTGAACCGGGCGCCGTTGCATCACATCTCCATCTTGACGAAATACGTAGGCGTTCCCACCTTCACGGGCAATAGCAGTTGCCGGTAAAACAAAAACTCCGGTAACCTCCCGAGTTGGAATCTTAAAGAAGATCCGTTGTCCCGGGCGGTAGTTCCAAAGCCAATATTTTCGCCCGTTCCGGGTGTATTCTTCCGGTGGATTGTTTAGTTTTACATATGCCCCAACTGTCTGGCTGGAAGGATCCACGTCGGGATTCAAAAACTGGATAGTCATGGATTGAGAAAGCGTAGTCCACGATTGGTTTCGGAGGTCCTCTACCTCAACATTGATCCGAGTACTTTTTCGAACCGCCTCATTTACGAACGGTAGTTCCGCTGGAAAAACTCGGCCTTCCAGGTAGAGTTCACTGAAATTACTGAGGGTACAAAGTCTTTGACCCGGCTGGACCTCATCACCGGGTTTGACAAGCAAGTGCTCCACTTGGTAGTTGGCAGAATGGGATGCCGGATTCTCATTCTCTTGTTCCAGCTTCGTTAGAAACCCTTCTTCGGGGCTACCGGGAGTTTTTATCCACACCTTGTTGACAAAATTCCCCTTCTTGATTCGCTTCAGGTCGGGAGGTGAAATCAA
>CAZPPD010000231.1:0-7945 GCA_964588185.1 uncultured Alcaligenaceae bacterium
GATCCTCCCCAATCTTCTCCACAACGCCTTTCATTACAACCAACCCGGCGGGAAAATTGACCTCCGGGTGTCTCGGCAAAATGGCCAAGCACAAGTGGAGGTCCGCGATACCGGCATTGGCATTTCTCCGGAAGCCAAGGAACGAATATTCGAGCGCTTCTACCGCCAAGACCCTTCTCGCCAGGCAGAAACCGTAAATGCCGGAATTGGTCTGGCGTTGGTTAAAGGATATGTGGAAATCATGGGCGGCACTATTTTCGTGGAAAGCAAAGTAGGGGAAGGATCCAGTTTCCGCATCAACCTTCCCGTTTCATAGGCGTGAATACCCCACTGAGCACATAAGGTCGGCAGAGATTGGCATTCAGAAAAGGCGAGCTACCATGCAAACGGCCGAACAAAAAGTTCGAACGCAAACAACCGACCCCGAAATTGACCTGATGCTCCGAGTGCAAAAGGACGAACCGGGTGCTTTTACCGAATTGATTCAGGAGTATTGGCCCCGTGTATTCGGCCGGTTTTATCGCAGCTTTGCCAATCGCCAAGACGCAGAAGATCTCACCCAAGAAGTATTCCTCCGTCTCTTCCGCGCCCGCAAAAGATACCAGCCCAGTGCCAAATTTAATACTTGGCTCTTCCACATCTCCCAGAACGTTATCCGCAATGCCCTGCGCTCCCAACGAAGGCGCCCCATCATGAGCTTGGGAATGTGGGAAGAAAACGGAGATCTGCCCGCCCCCTTCAAGCGACTCCACAGCGAGGAATCCGACAGCCCTTCTCACCCCATGGAACGCCGGGAATTAGCCCGTGTGATTCGGGACGCGGTTTCCGACTTAGGAGACCGCCAACGTAAAGCCCTGGAACTCCATCAATTCCACCACCACTCCTACGCCGAGGTCGCCCGCCACATGGGAATGAGCCCCGAAGCCGCCAAAAGCCTCCTGTACCGGGCCCGCATTCAACTGCGCCATCATCTGCAGAAGAAGATTCGGGAGTAGAATTGTCTCGCCAGGAGCGGGCAGCAACGACGGAATTTGTTGAGTTTCTGAGTTCCCAAAATGATTAAACTAGGCAACAAACGTAACGTGTTCCGGCGTGGCCAATCTTAGTTGCAGTTTTATGGCGAATAAGGCAAAGGTTAAGGTGGCCAACTTACTCCTGCTCACAAGAATACAAAAGCAAATCATCCAGCAGGAGTTCTCCCTCTCCCTGAACAAGAATTTCAATCTCATCGACTAAGTTCACGGTGTCCCTCGTCTGGATAGGCAGAGTCTTTTCAGCCCACTTATTCATCTGCAAGCCATCCACCACTGCCTCTCCAATCACTTGGCTTTCTTTGCGGAGAAGAACCCTTATCTTTTTGCCGCCCGTCAGGTGATAGCGGAAAAACAGCTCCGTCTTGGGACCCAAGGGCCGCAATCCACGGACTTTGATCCGGAGACCATTTGCGGACTTCGGCTTCAGGGCAACACTTTTCGCCGCTCGCCAAAAATAGCCCTCCTTGGCAAAAGCATAGTCCCCCGGCCATTCCCTCCCTTGTCTCCCTGTGTCAAACCAGCCGGTGAATTGCAATTTCTCCGGAAACGGTTTAGTCTCCCCTTTCTTGGGAGCGTCGTAAAGAACGACATCATCAATAACTAACTCCGCCCGCGGGTCCGTATAGAACTGAATATCATCAATCCTTTCATTCTCCGATAAAGGCCCGCCGCTGCCATCCGGACGCCGCACTTTTGTCATGTCCACTGTTGCCGTCTGCCACTTTTTCTGCGGCAGCCCCTTCAAGGCTAAGTAACGATGATAGCCATTGCTTAAGCTGTAGATCTGCACCCGAAGTTCATCCGTGCCCTTGAGCCAATAGCGAAATCGCAAGCGTGGGTTCTTTCCCATCGGCGGTCCGGGCACCGGGTTGAAGATCACCGCAGTATACATGGTTTTTAGATCACCCATCTTGGCATCGAAATCCTGGGTCAATACTCCACGGCAAGCCCGCTTGCTTCCCGGTGGAACAATTTTCAGTTCCTGTTTGCCGCTCATCCACCAGCGCTTTTCGATGTCCGTCTCGTAATCCTCAAAAGCGTGAACGCGATTGGGAAATCCCTCGTTGGGAATTAGCTTCGAATAATTTCGATTGGCTCGTGGCAAAACCGGTTTTCCCTTTTTCAAAACCTGGAGGTATTTCTCCGCGAAGAATTTCAGGGCCGGAACATTTACGGTCTTCCGGATTTCCTTGGTTCCAAATCGAATCATAATCTTTTGGCAAAGGCCCGAGGAAACCAAGACCATTGCTGCTAAGGAATCCACCATGTGCGGATTTGTTTCCGCCTCGGACAACTGAACGAGGGATTGAATCTGGTAAGTAAGCGGTGTGCAGGCCTGAAACATTTTTTGCTGAAAGGGTTCATCGAGCCGGTAGACTTTCCCGGCTCCCACCCAAAGTAGGGAGACCCCAGAGTTAACCACTTCCTTGAAACTCTTATAGTCCAAATCAAGATTCTCGCTATTTTTTTTCTTGTGAGCACCTTCGCTAAATACGATTTGCTTGATCCAAGGTTTGCAATCGGGATGCTTTTTCAGCAGGTCGCGGATATTGGTCAAAGGCCCCGTACACAGCAGAGTGATCTTGCCGGGCTGGGCTTTGAGTTGCTGATAAAGGAACTCTACCGCATCCTTCTTGATGGGACGTGAAGTTCGGTTAAAGATCACTCCCGGATGACGCCGGTACTGGATTTGCCAGTCAATTTTCCGCTTCGGCAAGGGATTCCGGCTCCAGGCAACAGGGATCTCCTTTTTACCCACCGCCGTCAAAAACCGGCAGACCATCCAAGCTCGGTCCTGAGAATTACTCCCCACCGTGGTAACGCCGAGAAGTTCCACTTCGGGATGGGCCAGTACCAATCCTAAGGCAAAGGCATCTGACACATTGCTGCCGATATCGGTATCCAGAATTACCGGAGTTTTTGCCAAGGCGGGAGAAGACCCTTGCAAAAGAAGGAGGGCAAAAATGCTAATGGAGATATTGGTTCGAATCATAGGGAGGGCTCCCGGTGGAGATTAATCGAGATGATGCCGAAATACTCTTCTCAGGTTGTACTATGCCCGAACTTGTTTGTCATTTGAAATCCGGATTTGACTCGATGGATTTTGAGATGGGAATTATGGATTTTTTCGAAATGTGACTCCGTCTCAATTGTCCCAACCATTCTTCCTCCTTACTATGTCTTCATAGCATTTTAAAGCAGGGCGAATGGACGATTATGGGACTTGCCAATCAAACCACTGTACTCCTCCGAACCGCAGGGCATTTAGCCAAACAAATGCCGGCGGATGCCATTCTGCTTTTGACCGAAATCGACATGCCTTGGAAAGATGTTCTCAAGCAATTACCCGATTGCAAATTGCTGGTGGCGGCCCGTGATCCGACCCTCAAGCTGAAAATAAAGCAAAACGAGGGTATCACACTTCTGGATATTGATCCGGGGCCCGCTCCAACCCAGGAATTACTGAGCACAGCCTTGTTGGAAGCAGTCGCCAGTGAACATCTTCGCGGCGGAGACCATGTGATCGCCGTTTACAACGGCATTGACGTTGGCGTCGATGCCCCCGAACAAATCGACAGCATGAGCGTGATCCACTTAGGGGAGCACCTGGAAAAGCTCTCCGCGGCCGACTTGCGTAAGCTGGATACCCAAGTCCCCTTGGAAACCTTGCGGGCGGTAGTCGATTTGGCGACTGAGATCGGCTTGGAAGGCCGCGAAGGTAAACCGGTCGGCACCATGTTTGTGGTCGGTGACACCCGCAAAGTCATGACCATGGCGACCCAACTGAATTTTAATCCCTTCCGCGGATACAGCCGCAAGGAAAGGGACATTCGCGACCGCCGGGTCCGCGAACAAATCAAAGACATTGCCCAGCTGGAAGGAGCCATCCTAATCCGCCGCGACGGCATCGCCCAAGCGGCCTGCATGAACATCACCGCCAAGCCTCAAGAAATCACCATCAGCAAAGGCCTTGGTACCCGCCACTACGCCGCCGCCGCCATCAGCCGCGCCACCAAAGCCATCGCCGTCGTCGTCAGCCAATCTTCGGGCACCGTCCGCATCTTTCAAGGCGGCGAAGTAATGCTACAAATCGAGCCTCTGGCCCGCCCGGTAGTCTGGCAGAATTTCAAACTGGATACCAGCAATCAGGAGGACTAAAACCCCCCGCGTTTTAGGCTGGCAGAATTCAAATTGAATACCAGCAACCAGGAGGACTAAACTCCCCTCGATCAGTGGTCAAAACCCTTGAAATAGCTACAATTCCTGAATCCGGAACCGCCCATGAGGATTCGTTTCCGAAGTAGCCAAAGGAAAAACAGGATAGGACTTGTCTACCCAGTTTAACCGAGTAGAATTACTTTTCGTTGGATAAATAAGAATGTCTGAATATCCAAACAAAAACTGGGGCCGTAGCTCAATTGGTTAGAGTACCGGACTGTCGATCCGGTGGTTGCGGGTTCGAGTCCCGTCGGCCTCGTATAAAATAAAAGCCGCAAGTGAAAATCAAATAATCACTTGCGGCTTTTTTATTTACTCTCGCTTAGAGCGACATCTTGCTCAGGTCGGTGGCTGTTCACAAGAATTCACAAATCTGGTACTGAGTCCAATCTCAAGCCACATTGCAGGAAGCTTTTGCCCGAACCTTCCAATGCCGACAAATTTCGATCAACCTCCCTATCTCCAGTCAACTCCCCGCTAAACTGTCGTACTTTTTCCCAGTCCTTGTTGGCTACGGCTTCCTGGAGTTGTCGTTCCAGAAGGGTTCGATGATCGACGTGATGACCATATTTGAATGCAATCTTTGTCGGTAAGCTTGCTGCAATCCGTTCAAACGTTCGGTTGCTTCGGGCCCGAAGTTCTTCGGGGGTTTCTTCCACGTAGGACGTGGTCATCACTCGTTCGCTTACCCGTGCGTCTTCTGCCACCCGCAAGTTGATGTCCTCCCCTCGCCGAGCGTACTGCAATGACGTTTTTCGGAATATGTGAACATAATCCTTGCCGTCCGAGTGTTTGCGAGACCACTGTTTTACGCGTTCATAAAACCATCTACCAAAATTCTGGGGTAAAAAATCAGTCCGGATTTTCTTCAAACACCCAATATTATCGGCGTTGGCCTCACGAATTTGTTTGGTGTAGGCAGCGAACACAAACGGACTTTCAGTTCGGAATGCAACCAGTTCGTTGTAAACCGCTTCCGGTATACGGAGCCAACGTTCGACGCCCGCTTTCCCAACGATCGCAAAGTGGTATTCGCCATCGACACACTTCAAAGCATCCCAGGTCAGACCTGTCACTTCCTCCTTGCGACTGGCGGACCACAGGAATATTTTTGCCGCGGTTGCCGCGATGGGAACTTTTGCCCAATCCGTTTCGAGAAAAGTTAAAAAGGAAAGTAGCTTGTCTTCGTCAAACTGACGTATAGGCCGTTTTGGGCCTTCAATGATCTTCGTTTCACGCCATGGGTTTTCGAGTAACATTTTGAACAGCGGAACGACACCTAACACACGTTTTTTCCCCGCCGTCTTCGTAGCCCGCTCGAAGGCGGCCTGGAGAGAACGGCACCACTTTGCAACCGTGTTCGGGCTAAGCGTTTTTTCGGTCTTTTTACTTTTGGGATATTGCTTCCTCCAGTTCGTGGGTAGAGTCAACGCCTTACGTTGAAATGCCGCACAATCATCAGGTGTTGCTTTCGAGATTGGGCTTAGCCCAGTAATTTGCATAAAGGCATCGATTGCTTCCATACAATCCGACTCCGTTTTTTGTGCGCGTTTTGCACCCGACTTGATTGCACGTTCGGCGAAATATGCGTGCTGTATCTGCTTGAATTCGTCGTCTGTCAACAAAACGTCTTTTATCGTGGGGGCAGATCCGTCGTTATTAAGCATTGCCTTGACGGCTTCGATGGCCTTGGCTTTGTCACTTTGTCCAGTACTTTTGCTGGCGATCAGCCCGTTCCAATAAACGAACCAGGATTTCCTTCTTCCCTCTGGAAGGTAAAAAGTCACTTTGATGGAAGAGCCGTTGACATCGATCAAATGTGTTTCTTTCTTCGGTTGTGGTTTTCGTGGCATCACTTTGTCCTCGTTACTCGCATTGGTTGCCAAATTCTATAGTGGGGTCAAGAGTTACCTCTGACCCCGATGTGATAGCTGGCCTTAGCCGGCCAGGGCGTCAATCTTGTCGCGGTGGAACTTCCACGGGGTTCCGCTACCTGACCCTCGCACAATGCAGGGCTTCGGGATCTGCCCGGCCTTGATCCGGTCACGGACGGCTTGCGTCGTTTTCAGGCCGAGTTTTTTCCTGACATAAGGTGTGCCCACAATCTTTGTGGGATCGGGAGCAAAAAAGTCGGCGAGCCGTCGCAGGCTTTCGGCCTGCGACTCCATCGCACGAATCAGTCGCTCTTCGCGCTCCGCTTTGCCTTCCAGTGCGGACGCAATCCGATCCAAGTAGGACAGCAAAATGTGGTCGGCATTTTTTGCCGAGATAGGAGTTTGTGAGAGAATATCCACATTCTCCGCGCGCATCACAGTGTCCTCAAAATGAGAAACTGTTTTGGCCCGACTAGGTGCCTGTGCAGTCGGTAACCGTTTGGAGATATGCCGAACTCAGGGTCCGACGGCTAGCGCGTGGCTTGCCCGAGTTTGACGCCATCGGCGTATCGCTTGCAGCTTGTTCTCTGCGAAACTCGTTAGCGATAACGCCCAAAGGCTGCTGTCCACTTATCGACCGATAGCGGTCGATAGTTATTGTTCTGGCTTTGGCGGCCAGATTGGTTGTTGCGCAGTTGCGGGCGCGCAACAACTCTGCAAAAGATTAGATGCACTATCGTTCAAAAAGATTCCAAAAAAACCAAGTCTTTTTGAACAGCAACCCAAGCGCATCTTCGCCGGCCGCAATCGTATTCAACTTCGTTTGGATGGTAGCTGTGCAATACGTGTGTTCCCTTTTGTTCTACCGCCGAATGTGCGGAAATGCTGGAAGCGGTTGCAACTGGAGATATCGATCCGCAATCTCTGATTGATCGGATCGAAGCGGGTTGGACTCTCCAACAACAGGATCAGTTTTCGTTGGATTTCGTTGCTGCTCTTGGCCAACGTGCTGCCGATCCCGATCTTTTGGATGATGGTACCAACACTCGAACAGCAATAAGGACCTACTGTAGAGATCTCGCGAATAAGCTTCGCGAAGTTGGTTACATGGCCGAAAGTGCAGCGACGTACGTCAAGAACGCAACGAGATTTGCAAAACTCTTGCGTGAGAACGGGTACTCAGCCGGCTCAACAAAACGCAAGAAATCACCGTATTCCGCCTACGGTCTCGACGAAATTCTTAATCTGGAAAGTGACGATCCCGACACTGTAATACCAGAAGATGATACGGAAGATAGCTTGCCCGGAATCCTGGCGTGAAGACATGGAACCGAACGAAGACGAAGAAGAGGATGACCTCGATCGGGATGTACCAAGGTCTGGTATGAATTTCGTAACCATCGAGAAGACCAAAGAACTCTCGAACTTTACTTTGCTCTTTACCGAAGACATCGATGTACTTGACGAATACGAACAGACCAGATACTTTCGTGGCAGCCTCAAGCTGGATGATAGAATCTCGCCGTTCGAAATAAGAATTTTCTGGTGGAAATAAAAATCTTTTCCAGACCTTCTTACGGCCGAAGGAAGAGAGTAAAGACGAAACAACCCGCGTCGGTTGGCTGCCCACCGGCGGTAGTTACAGATTCGCAAAAAATGATGGAGAACAGACGGGTGTAGAATTAAACTGCGTTAATACTCCGGTCCAAAGGCCACCGAAGCAGGGAACACGTAATTTTAATTTGTATTGATTAGGAGAAAAGCGGAATTCGCCCAAGGCAACCTAAGAGGTCCTCATGACAGCGGTCCGTAAAGGCG
>CAZPPD010000232.1:0-7906 GCA_964588185.1 uncultured Alcaligenaceae bacterium
CGCCATCTGGTCCCAGGGCCGGTTATGCGGGTGATACCAATAGCTTCCCGCATCCGGCACGCGGAAGCGATAGTCGAAGCTTTGGCCGGGCGGGACGGGCGCCTGCGTCAGCCCGGCGACGCCGTCCTTGGCGTTGGCGATAAACACTGTATCCAACATAACCCGCTTGGGATCGGGCATTGGCAATTTCTTGATTTCATTGAGAGCCTTTTTGGCCGTGGTTTTATTCCGGTAACCGCCGATTAACACGGCAGCTTGCTCATCAATTGGCACCATCTTCAAGCGAAGTTTAATCGGCCCGGTTTGTTTCATCTTGCGAAGAAAATTTCTTTGCACCCGGATCATCTCCAACAAGCGAGCCCGCTCTTTCTGCCGCTCTTCTGCCCCGTAATTCCATACAAACGCCGGCAACTTATAATTTGGCCCGCGAACTTCAGCCACCAGCTGCCGGGCCATGATATGGGCTTTTTCTCCCCGGTAACTGGCCACGCATACCATCCATTCCCCAAGATCCTTGGTAGCCAAAATATCCTGATTGGGTTGCTCTTTGTCGGTATCCCGCAAAAATTTCAGGATTTTGGATTCTTCTTGTCTTAGTTGGAAAGGGAAATCCTCATCGGCACTGGTCGGAGAAAACTCCGAAGGTTTCGGTTTGGACTCGTAGGTCGGTTGAATTGTGGGATCGGACAAATTTGGCAGACCAGTCTCCTGCCCTTGAGCTGTCCCCAGTCGCGGATAAAGGGCAACGGTCAATCCCGTTGTAATAGCCAAACACACCATAGCGAAAAGCCATTGTTTCATAGCTAGCTACCTCCTCTGCCACGTACCAAATGTTCCATGGAGTAGGTAAAGCGCACCGAAATTCTCAACTTCGTGTTTGTAGGACGGGTCTCCGGCCCGTCTCTAATGGTCGAGCCTGGAGACCCGACCTACGAATCATCCAGGTGAAAATGCTCTTGAGATGTTTGCAGGGGCGGGACTTTAACAAAAGATTTTCATTTAGTCCAGAGGCCAATTTGAACCGAGTGCCTTCTTTTGTTGTTGAGTGATGGATGCGACTCCCAAGTTGCCTAATTTGAGTAAGGCGTCCAGTTGATTGCGACTGAAAGTGGCTTCCTCTCCGGTACCCTGGATCTCGATATACTCCCCTTTGCCCGTCATCACCAGATTAAAGTCAACCTGGGCGCCACGGTCTTCCTCATAACACAGATCCAACATGGGCTCATCATTCACGATGCCAACACTGATGGCGGCAATGCTATCCTTGACTATTTCCGCTGCCGAACCAAAGGTATTTTTGTTGGCTGCCAAAGCATCGATTAAAGCGACAAAAGCACCATTGATACTGGCCGTCCGAGTCCCTCCGTCCGCTTCCAGTACGTCGCAGTCAATCCAAAGAGTGTGCTCTCCCAATTTCTCCAGATCAACTACCGCTCTTAGACTTCGCCCAATCAGCCGTTGAATTTCCACCGTCCGGCCATCCACTTTGCTGCCCCGGTCTCGTTGTTTCCGGCTGCCAGTGCTGCCGGGGAGCATGCTGTATTCGGCAGTTAACCACCCCTTCCCGGAACCAACTAAAAATGGCGGTACATCCTCCAAGGCAACGCAACAGGTACAAAGTACCGTTGTTCGGCCCATTTGAACCAGAACACTGCCGGGTGCTTGGCGAGTGTATTTGCGCTTGAACTTGAGGGGCCGTAGCTCTTTGGGATTGCGGTCATCGATTCGGGAGGCCATGGTGGAGCTAATCCTATAAGAGGGGGAAGAGGAAAACTAATCTGAAACCGGCCTATCTGCCGTATTTACCCATCAGTTGACCTTGAGCCAAAATATGACCGGACATGGCACTTTCCACGTCCTTCCTGGAAGCACCGACTTCTAAGTCTAATTCCGTATCGAGGGCATAAACCTTGAAGTAATAGCGATGAGCCGGTCCTTTGGGGGGAGCGGGGCCGCCGTAACCGATTTTCTTGAAATCGTTAAGGCCTTGTTTGGCTCCGTTGTCCAGGATTTCTTTGGTTTCCATTCCTTCGGGAAGTTCTACGGTGCCGCCAGGCAAATTAAATAGGACCCAATGAACCCAATCCCCGACAGGGGCATCCGGGTCATGGCAAATTAAGGCGATGGACTTGGTTCCCTCAGGAGGTATGGCCCAATTAAGAGGTGGAGAGGTATTTTCTCCGTCGGCAGTGTACTTCTGGGGAATTGGGGCCCCTTCTTCAAAGGCTGAGCTGGCTATTTTCATGGTTTTCGCTCCCCCGGAACAACCGAGCATTTGAAATTAAACCCAGTGAAACAACAAACATTCTCCACAGGGAGAGTGTAGACATTCGATGGACTCCTATTTGTCGATTCTACCCAAGAGACTTTTCCAGAGTTGTTGTTTGGTGCTACCATTTATTTTTGAATATGAGCCGGTTTTCACTTATTAATTTCAAACCGGCGGGCATTCTAATTCTTTTATTTAAACTAAATAAGATTTGCAAATGAGTAAATAAGGGAAATATTCCTCATTACCTGCATTTCCAGAAGGAGGAATTGTTCCATTTGGTGAACTTGGGCTGGAAGAGAAACCCAAGGAATTGTTAACCTTTTCGGACAGGAAAATAAACTTCAAACCTTTGCGGAACCATTCATTCTAAATGTCAAATTACTTTCTTCTAACCGGTGGGACCGGTCTCGTTGGCCGGTATCTTTTGCGGGATTTATTGACTGCCGATGCACCGGTGGCGGTGCTCATCCGGTCTCGAAAAGACCAGTCGGCGGAAGAACGATTAGACCAGGTCCTTCTCGATTGGGAATCTCAACTTCGTAAACCGCTTCCGCGACCGGTTTGCTTGGAAGGGGATTTAAACAAACCCGGATTGGGTTTGGATTCGGGCCAGGAAATCTGGATCCAACAAAATGTCAATTCGGTAATTCACAACGGAGCCAGTTTAACTTTCCAAGGAAAAGACCGAAACAAAGATCCTTGGCTGAGTAACTATCAAGGCACGGCTAATGTTCTGGAAATGTGCCGGGAAAATAATATCCGTCATTTCCATTATGTTTCCACGGCTTATGTTTGCGGAAAATGCCCCGGGCCGGTTTACGAAAAACATCCGCACGTAAACGGCTATGGATTCCGCAACGACTATGAGGAATCCAAATACGCAGCAGAGCAAATGGTTAGGAATGCAGATTGGTTGGATTGTCTGACCATACATCGGCCGGCGACCATCGTCGGCGATTCGCAAACCGGCTATACCTCCACTTACCACGGATTTTATGCTTATCTTCAGTTCGCTTGGGTACTTAGCAATTTCAGCGAAAAAGATTCCAAAGGCCGCTGGGAAGCTCCTTTGCGGATGAATCTCACCGGCAACGAACCCCGCAATCTGGTTCCGGTGGACTGGGTTTCATCCGTGATGGTGGAAATCCTTCTAAACTCCAAGCATCATGGACACACCTATCATCTTGCCCCTACCGACCCCGTGACCATGTTGGAATTGGATGCGGTCATGTCGGAATACTTGAACTATTATGGGACCACGTTTGTCGGTCCGGAAGGATTAAAAGACAAAGAGTTAAATTCTTTCGAGAAGAATTTTTACGATTCGTTAATGATTTATCTCCCATATAGGGGAAGAGAACCGGTTTTTGATTGCACCAATACTATCCACTCTTTTCCTCATCTCCCCTGCCCCAAAATGGACCGTGATGTTTTGAAGCGGATTATGGATTTTGCCATAAAAGACCGTTGGGGTAAAAATGGCGGCAAAATAAGGGCAAAAAAGGCAATCATGAATTGATCTAGGAATAATTGCCTACCAAAGGCCGGTTTCGAAAGAAAATAGGCCGGTTCCTTTTGCTTAATTCAATTCTCCACCTGAGGCCGCTAAGCTTTTGGCTTCCTTGGGTTCTAATTATGCTCCCATCAAAAGAATGGAATTCCCTTTTTTTGTTCAGGAATTCTAAATCTGTTGTGACTCCTTGTCTTTTTTGACCTAAAGTTGCTTTAGATTCTGTTGAGTTCCCAAGGAACTGGAATTCTTCTATGGTTGGCCGAATATTCTTAGGACGATATGAAACCCAACGTCTTCTGGGTGAAGGCGGCATGGGCAGGGTTTTCCTGGCGCGGCAAATTGACTTGGGCCGACAAGTGGTCGTTAAAGTGATGCACGACCATATTGCCTCGGATCCCAAGTTCCGTGAACGCTTCCAGCGGGAAACTCTTCTCATGGCCCGCTTCCAGCATCCCTACGTCGTAACGCTGTATGATGCCTCACTCAACGATCCCGAAGGTCCCTGCATCGTCATGGAATACATTAAGGGGATCACTTTGGACTCTATGCTGACCCGCAACGGGAGACTGAGTCCCCAACGGGTTACTCGGCTGCTGGGTCAGTTATGCGAAGCATTGCAAGCTGCGCATTCTCAAGGAATTGTCCATCGGGATTTGAAGCCGGCCAATTTGATGGTGGTTGATCCGGATACGCCCTTCGAGAAAATCAAAGTCATGGACTTTGGCTTGGCAAAGATGTTTCAGAGCGACAACAGCTTGTTGCATAAATCTTCCGACACCGGGGCGGAGTTTGCCGTCGGGACGCCGGGATATATTTCCCCCGAGCAAGTCCGCGGGGATGCCATGGATCATCGCAGCGATTTGTACAGTGTGGGAGTGATGCTGTACGAATTGCTCACCGGGCGGTTGCCGTTTTCCGGGGCGGAGACCATGGATGTCTTGTTGGCTCATGCTACCGAACCGGTTCCCACCTTTACCGAAATTGGTGCCTCAGGAGTGATTTCTCCTGCCGTGGAAAAAGTGGTGATGGCTTGCCTGGCCAAGGATCCCGAAGACCGCCCCCAGAACGCTCACCATTTGGCGGAGATGTACGAAAACGCTCTTTTCCTTGATGCCGAAGAAGAAATTGCAGAAGAGTCGGCTTTAGAGACGCAACCGATAGACTCCGCCTCTCCCACTTCGACAACACCGCCTCCCGGAAAGGCAGCCCCGCCGGAAGTGGAAGACCCTTCCGCAGTAGTGCACTACATTGACCAGGCTTACATGCCGGATTCGATCGCCAAATTTAAGCTTCGCGGATTCGTGAACGATGTGGGAGGAGAAGTAGTGGAAAGTGTCCCGGGCCGCATTCGCGTTCGTCTTGGCGGCAAAGGGAGTATCTACAATGCTCCCCGGGGGCCGCTTTCCTGGTTTGGTCTTGGCAACAAAAATATCACCATCGATTTAGAACTGCGTCTGGAACGAAATAATCCCCAAGACCAAAGTCAATTGTCCATCACGGTCATCATGCGGTCCCCGGACTTTCGGGGAGCTCCTTCCAATCCAGCCTGGCGAGCCCGCTGCAATCAGGTCTTTTGTGATCTCAGGGGCTATTTGATGGGGAATTTGGGGTTAGCGAATTAAGTATCGGTTTCCCCGGATTTCGGATCAACGTCTCTAGGTTTCTTGGATGAACGCGAGCTAAAGAGATCCACAATACCCTGAGCACTTCCATCGATTTCCATAGTGATAATCGGACCTTTGGTGGAAAGCCTCACCGAATCCAGAGCTTTGAGCAGGTGGGGTGATTTTTTCTCCCTCTTAAGGGTCTGAATACCTTCTTTGATCGATTGGAGAATCATTTCCGCTTTTTCTTTAGTGGCAGCCACCATGGTGATTTTGCCATGCACTTTCAGGTCAAGATCCACTCTGACTTGGATCGCCTTTAAACCGGTGGTTTCTTCCAGTTTTAAGACCCGCGAAGAAGTAATCTTTAATTTTCCGTTAACCGTAGTTCCGGTTTGCTCTCCACCAACAATGCAATCACTCCCGACCACGGCAAACAGGCCGGATTGCAATTTTCGTTGGCCATAGAGTTTGGCGAAAAGCTTATCCTGGAAAATCGTCTTGTTGTTTTTGGAGGATCGATCCAAAATGGCTTCAGCTTGTTTCTTCGAGTTGGCAAGAACTACAAAGTTGTTGCCCAAGACTATCCCGTGGTAAAATTTATTTCTCTTCGGGACCGGCATCCTATAAACGGTATGTTCTTTATAGGTGAAAGTTTCTTTGGAATGTTTTTTCGCGAGTGCCTTCATTTTTTCCGAATCAAATTCGCCTTCTATCATGATTGTGGGGAGAGGTGGTTGGGCGTTCTTGACAACAGTAGGATTATGGATCACCCACAGCCGCTGGGCTTGCTTGAGTTTTTGGTAGAAAACTTTTTCTACTCCATCTTCCTTGAGACCTTGCAGTAAAAATTTTGCAAAGGTTCTCCTGTATGCCCGGGAGGAAAAAATTTCTCTCAGGTTAAAGACAGCCACCATGTTGCTATCTTCGGGAAACAAATGCTCTGCCCCTACCAGGGTCCTTTCCGAGAAAGGTGAAACAGCAAAAAGGGCGGCAAGAATCAGAATAATTTTTGATCGCATGGTGGAACTCCCTGGGATTATTGGAACATGAACTTGGTGAAATTGTAACTGGAACTAGGCTAAAGGAACAATTATTTCCCTTTCCTAGTTGGTCAGTTTTAGTTCCAGAATATCCTTCATTCAAAATCCAGTATCAGATCCAAAAGCCAGCATCCTCTGGTATGAACTCGGCCGGTGGTGCAATGGCGTAGAACACGATTTACTTGGCATCCGGTGTCGGTCAAATAGTCCCGGAGAAAAGGAAATAATTCCCAGCTTCGCTTTTCGTATATTTTATGGGCAAGTGAAATAACTTCCGAAGTCCGCCAACGCTCAGCAAAGACATAAAAAGGAATCCATTCGTCCGGCTGGTAGATAAGTCCTTCCAGCTTTCCCGGTTGTTTAGCTTTCCTGGTTCGTCCGGCAAATCGAAGGATTTCGACCCTCCTATCCAAAAGAACCGGACAAAACGGATCACCATATAAATCTCGAATGGTGTCCACCTGATCGATCGGTTGACAAATCAATTCAGGTTGCCAGGTGGAAACGGCGGCCGCCACCCGGTTGTCGGAATTTTCCTTTGCCGCTTCAAAGGCGTGATAGACCGCGACCGATAGGTCCTCTAGAGTGGCTCTTCCATCTGCAGCTTTTTCCTGCGTTTGCACCAATTTTCTACACCGCGAGTCTTTTATTTCAGACCAATGGTGACGAAACAGACCTGCTCGCAGAAGTTTTCCTTTGCGCCGAGTCCGTACCGGGGAAGGCAAAAGTTCCAGCATTCGCTCCGGGTCCTGACTCAAAAGCCATTCGTGCCGATCCAAGGTCAGACTACTTCCATTGGAACCCTTAGTCTGCATGGTTCTTTGCTCCAAGTTTTATTTAAGAGAGAATTTCCATTGGCTTATGCATTTTTGAAGGAGCGTTTGGACAGGAAATAGTGGTCTCAAAAAATTCAGATCGAGATGTGTAAGGATTTCCCTTCAATACGTTCTAAGGGTTGAAGAATCGCTCCGCTGGGAAAGGAACTATTTTCCCTCTTGAAGGTCTTAACTTGTTAAGTCCTTCATCCGGTTGTGAAAAATTTACGGATTCCCTCATGAATAAGTCTTCTGGGATATTGGTAGTGGATGATGAGGATGGGGTTTGTGAAACCTTAGGAAACCTTCTCCAGGGGCAGGGATACCGGGTTTGGCGAGCCCAAAGCGGAGCCGAAGCATTACAAATTTATCAACAACAACCCGAAGACATTCGCCTGGTTATTTTGGATGTAACCTTGCCGGGTTTGGATGGGAGAGAAACTTTTCTCGCACTTCGGAATATTAACCGGCAGGCACGATGTTGCTTCATGAAAAGCGATCCCAGTCCTTATGACGAAGAAGAACTAATGCGAATTGGTGCGGTAAAAGTGTTCAGCAAGCCTTTTTTGGACTGGGAGGAGGTATCGCAATTATTGGAACTTTGTAACCGCAACAACCATTGATTCATTCTCATTTCCATTTGTGCTCGAATAAAGCGT
>CAZPPD010000233.1:0-7900 GCA_964588185.1 uncultured Alcaligenaceae bacterium
CGCAGAATCCTCTGGAGCAGGAGGGAACCTATCCTCTTCCCGAAGCACAGCTCGATCGCTTTTTCTTCAAGCTGAATGTCGGCTACTCCAGCCGCCAAGAATTGACCACCATCCTGGAACGAACGACCAAAAACGAATTCCTTAAGCCTCAGAAAGTCCTCGACGGCAAGGAAATCTTGCACTGGCAACAACTGGTCCGGGAGGTTTTGGTAGCTCCGCCGGTTCAAGATTACGCCATCCGCCTGATATTAGCCACGCATCCGGAAGGGGAGTTTGCTACCAAGGAAACCAATCGCTACATCCGCTGCGGGTCCAGTCCCCGGGGGGCCCAAACGATAGTGCTGGCCTCCAAAGTGCGTGCCCTATTGGAAGGCCGCTATAATGTCAGCTTCGAAGATATTCGGGCCTGCTATTTACCGGCTTTGCGTCACCGCATTCTGTTGAACTTTGAGGCCCAAGCCGAAAACATTCCGCCGGATGAAATCCTCAGCAAAATCCAACAAGAAGTGAAAGAAGCCAGTTTGGCCCCAGCTTGATTTTCAATTTCGATTCTACAGATTTGTTACTAACTTCCCCTACCCCCCTGGGCTTTCGCTTCGCGAATCGCCTCCTTTGGAAATGCCCCCGCAAGTCGGGAACAAGGTTAACCCCGGGTTGATTCTCTCAATCAAAACTCAGGTGTTATCAACTAGTTTATTTTCCGGGCAAAAAGGCCGTTTTCTTGCTGGATATTTCCATGTGTGTTGGGTTTCCTGATTTGCCTGTTTTGTAACTCTAAGCTAGAATTTTTTAACGGGACAGGGCACCGAGGTTCTTTTCGATGAGTACCAATCTCATGAACACTATCTTTTGCAATTTGGCTGCCCTGGCGGTAGCCAATATTTTTTATTGGTATCGAGCCTATCGAAGCTCGCAGTACCAACACAACCAGATTCTCCGCGAACGGATTGCCTATATGCTTTGGGTTGCCGCGAGCCGAGTGAGCTGATTGGATCTGTAGCCGCTGGTGATTTTCCCTCTTAAACCAGAGAGGAGTTTGACATACCCCATTTATGATCTAACTTTCTATAAACTCCCCCCTCTGAAGTCCCCAATCCCCCATAACAATAACGATGCCGTCATTGAGAACATGGAATCCTTGCGGTTCCAGGCAAGGTCATTGTCCCCCACTTTTATCTGGCTGGGATCTCGGTACCAGTCTGTCCGTGTCTCACGGAAGTGAGACGGCATCCTCCACCGAGACAGAGGTACTCATTGTGGTCTCCACTTTGGGGCCTCTGTTTTTTTATACGTCTTAGGTTATGATTCCCATCGCGGCTTATGTTGCGACTCAACATATTTTCTAAGGGAAATGGGAATTTTAAAGTGATCATAAACGACTTGATTTAGTTCATACCATCCTTCCAGTTTTTTGGGATTACCCCATATCCTTTCTGCTTGTTTCTGTAATATCTTTGATTCCCATTTCTTAGGAATCGGTATTTTCTTCAAGAAATAGTTATCGAAATGCATGGTGCGGATTGCTCGGTTATAGATGCCGACATAAACAAACCAATTAATCAAATCGGACATTAAATAGCCGGCCAATGCCAACGGAGTCACAAAAGAGCTATGGATTGACAATAGGTTGACAGTATCCAAACAGGCATATCTTTTTGGGAGAATAGTTCCAATGAGTTTAATGTGGGAGGCCGGTTTTGTGATATGGGCGATAATATTCTGAAACGCTACTTGATGTGGAGAACTATAGCGAATGCTTTTATTAACAGTGGCCGAATGTTCAAGAAATCGAGTCGGAATTGGGCTAATAAAGGAAGATAAATTCTTGCCACCAATAACCCCGATTTCTCCTTCCCCCCTCGTGTATTTTTGGAGATTTGTCCCTCTGCTTGTGGAACATATTTTTTCCAACGACATAGAACTATTATTTAGTATGTGTTCTAAAAGTTTACAGTCTTCATCACCAAGGCCGGTTAAGAGAATTCCTAAGCGAGGATTATGGTGGTTTTGGGGAGATTTATTCCATTGTAATTGATCTCGGATGATCTGGCCGGTTTTAAGTTTTTGGGGAGCGGTGTTTCCGGTTTTTTCGACAACATAAATTGCTTGCTCCAGTAACACCTTGCTCCAACTTTTGCCGGCATCGATGATTACTCGGAATTGGGGAAATAACCAATCTCTTAGCAATCGCCAGTCATGGGAAAAAGTTAGGGATTTTGGCAGGATCAAACCTAATCTGCCGCCCGGTTTGAGTAGGCCGTGACTAAGCTCCAGAAAATCGGCACTGGAGTTGGCGGTTTCCCGGGCGTGCGGATAGCGGAATCGGAAGAAATTGCGTTCTTTTCGGGTGGTTTTTATTCCATAAGGCGGGTTTCCTACAATCACGTCAAACCCATTTGAGTTTTGAAAAACCTGGGAGAATTCTAATTCCCAATGAAAGAACTGGTGCTGCCGGGCCAGGTGATTCATTTCCTGTTGCTGGAGATAGGAAATGTTTTCTAACCTCTGAAAGGCGGATGCGGTTATGGGGCATGTGCCTTCGGCTTTTCGGCAAAAGAATGAGGCACACCAGGCATCGGCAGCCAAGGCATTGGGATAAGAATTCATTTGATTATTGAACTGCAATAATTCGGCCTTATTTTTTCTTTTCCAGCGGACACAGATTGTCGGGTCGTCCTGTTCCCCCGGCTGAAATGCTTCGGGGGGAATCCCGTTGTGCATTAGTTGCTTAGTTGTTCCTAGTAAACTATTGCCAATTCTGATGTTCTCATTTATCGAAGCTAAGGCGTTCTCGGCCAAGCCTGTTTCCAGCCAGAGAGCTAACTTGCACACAAATACGGCGAGGGGATTTATGTCTACGCCATAGATGCATTGTTGGATGACTTGGGCCAGCTTCCGGCGAGTCGTATTCTTTCCTTTTGATGACAACCTGTCGGCAATCCTCCTGGCCGCAGGCAACAAGAAATATCCACAACCACAAGCGGGGTCACAAATCCGTAGATTTAGTAATAATGCCGCCCCCCGGTTTGATGTTTGGTATGCCGTTTCTATTACAGGTTCCAGCGTTTCATCCAGAAGATATTGAATGAGTGAATCGGGGGTGTAATAACTTCCCGTGCTTTTACATTTTTCCCCCGAAGATAGGCGTAATTTGTATGATTTGGAATTTGAATCTATTTCCGTAGCAAGGAAAAGTTCCAATATTCGACCCAGATCTTCCGGTTGGAGGAAAGCAACCAAGCTGGAAAATTTGGTTATTAGTTCCGGATAACGATTGGGATTAATATTCCACTGGAGAATGTCCGGGTAAAGTTCCGGGAAAGAAATATTCTTATTGGTTACTTGGAACAGTTTCTTAATATTCAATGCCTGATATTTTGCGAGGACATGCTGAGCTATTTCTTTGTCTGATCGGTTTTCTATCCATTTCCCAGGGCATTCAAGAAAGATAAAGAAAAGAAATCGGAAATATAACCATTGCAACTTTTCGTAATATTCTCCGTGGTGGTTTAGGTCGGTCTTTCTTTTCCCGGTAATGGCACTATCCAGCAACTCCATTGCTTGGACCGCTATTTTCAGATCATCCTTGATATTTAATTCGGCCATGGATATCAGGAATCCTTTTCCATTAAGGGAACAATGAGGGGAGTTCCGTAAACAGGATGACGAGTCACTTCCACAGGGATTTCATAGGTCTCGCTGATCCATTTCTTGGTAAGCACTTCCTCCGGGCTGCCAATGGTAACCAGGAAGCGATTATTTATCAGGGCTATGCGGTCGGCATAGAGTGCCGCTTGGTTTAAGTCATGGAGGGTCAGCACCACCGTCAAAGCTTGCGTCCGGGTAAGATGTTGAATCAGTTTCAACATGCGGGTTTGATATTTTAAGTCCAACCCGGCGATGGGTTCATCCAGCAACATTGCCTCGGCTTGCTGGGCCAAGGCGCGGGCTAGGATCATTCGCCGCCATTCTCCGCCGGATAGTTCGGTGATCGGCCGATGCCGGAGTGCAGCTAGCCCTGTGGTCTCGAGTGCCTGTTCCACATTTTGCTGATCCTCGGAATTGAATGGCAACAACCAGCCACGGTGGGGAGCACGGCCCAAGCGAATTGACTCTTCTACGGTTAACGGCCAGTCTCTTCGCTCATTCTGAGGGGTCAAAGATATTCGGCTGGAGAATTCTCGGGCTTGCTGGGACCAGATTTCCTTGCCATGGTAGAGAACCTCACCAGAATAGGGTTTGAGTAACCGGCCCATGGCTCGTAGCAGTGTTGTCTTTCCCGAACCATTTGGACCCAACAGAGCTAATATTTCTCCGGGGCGAGCGGCTAGGGTGAGGTTTTCCAGGACCGGGGTAGTTGAGTAGCCGCAGGAGAGATTATTGACTTCAATCATGGTTCTTTCAAAGGCTGAATTCCGGCGAATCCAGCTACTGCCGGCTGAATTCCGGCGAATCCGGGTACCAGTTACAGGCCGGACCTTAACTGGGGCTGTTTGGTCATTAATAAGTACAGGAAAAAGGGACTCCCAAGCAAGGCGGTTACAATTCCTACCGGCAATTCCAAGTCGGCGATGACCGACCGGGCGATGGTATCAGCGATCAGCAATAGCATTGCCCCAATCAGGCAACTAGCCGGAATAACAATCGCGTGGCGGGCACCGAAAATTAGACGAGCCGTATGGGGAGCGATGAGTCCCACAAAGCCAATGATTCCTCCCCCCGCCACCGCGGCGGCCGTGGCTACTGTGGCGGCTATAATTAAGGTTGATCGAAACCTAGTCAGGTTTAACCCCAAGGAAGCGGCGGCTTCTTCACCAAAGGTCAACGAATCCAGCGGGCGGGCTAACAGCCATAATCCAGCAATCCCAATGGCGATCATGGGGGCGATCACGGCGATGGTTTCCCAACCGCCACGGGTTAGACTGCCCATCAACCAGCCGAATAAGATCGGCAATTGGCGGACATTTAAATACATGAGTAAGGAAACCATGGCCCCGGCAAAACTGCTCATCGCGGTCCCCGCCAGGAGTAAAGTGACGACGGGAGCCCCTTTCCCCGCTGAGGCGATTGCGTAGACGATTGCCACCGCCCCTAAAGCTCCTGCCAAGGAAAAAAACGAAACCGTCCCCATTGCCGGCAGCCACAAGCTGCTCTGGAAAATAATGGCAACGGATGCTCCCAAGGCTGCGCCGCTGGAAGCACCAATCACAAAAGGGTCGGCCAAGGGGTTGCGGAATAATCCTTGGTAACCGGTTCCGGCTGCGGCCAAGGCCGCGCCAATGAGAATTCCTAAAATGGTTCGGGGTACGCGAATCTGCCAAATGATGGTGTAAATTTGCAAATTGGATTCCCAATCCGGGTAGAGAATTGCTTGCACAATGGTGGAAAAAGGGACGGGACCTGTTGACAGGCTAAGCAAAACAAATCCAAACAACAAGATAGTCAATATTGTGAAGAGAAGGACGTGTTTTTTGATTGCTTTCACTCTTAAGGCGAAGTAAGGATACATTTTTTGATTTTATAAAGATCCCTGGTTGGTCCAAACGTAGTTTTAAATTTCATTCCGGCCGAAAGGTCCCCGATACAACCGAAAAACCACGAAAGGCTCATCTGATGGCTTGGACACTTTGCTTGAATACCAGCACCATAAAGCCGCAACCGATGTTGGCTAAAATCCGGCTCACTGCGGAAGCCGGCTATGCCGGCGTCGAATTGTGGATCAATGATATATACGAGTATGTCGGGCAGGGAGGAGAGGTTCGCGATATAGAGAAGGCTCTCAGCGATAGCGGGTTGATTGTTCCTTGCACCATTTCCGTTCGCGGCTGGGGAGATGCCGGACCCGAGGAATATCCCATCATGCTGGAGGAGGTCAAACGCCGCATGGAATTGGCCGCCCGGTTGAAGTCGCCTTATATAGTTGCCACTCCGCCTCGAGAACCCTGCGATATTAATCAGATCAGCAATCGCTATGCGGATTTGTTGGAATTAGGCCGCAAAGTGGATGTCAAACCAATCTTCGAATACATTAGTTTCTTCCGCAGCGTTCATACGCTTTCGCAAGCTTGGAAAGTGGTTCAGGACTGCGGGGACCCGGAAGGAACATTGATTTTGGATGCGTTCCACAACTGGAATAGCGGCTCAACATTGGAGGACCTCAAGCCGATACCCGCTGAGCGCATCAGCCACTACCACATAGATGACGCCGATCCGCAAAAACCCGCCAAAACGCAATTAGACCCGGACCGGGTAATGTTGGGAGAAGGGGCTATTGATTTGAAAGGGGAAATTGCCCTGTTGCAGGAAAAAGGGTATGAAGGGGCTGTCAGTTTGGAATTGTTCAACAAGGATTTGTGGGCAAGAGACCCGAAGGAAGTACTGAAACTTGGTCTGGAAAGGATGAAAGAACTCTTGGGTTAGATTTCAGGGAGGAGAACATGAATCGGTATCGCCGGCATGGAATGCGATCGGAGAACAAGATACTCCTAATTGTTCTTGGCTCTTTTTTTGGCTTGGTGCTTGGCGGCGGAGTTGGTTGTATTGGGCCCTTTTGGCTGACCAAGATGGAAAATCCCGGGGATGCCTTTGGCATGATGTGCGGAGCTAGTTTTCTTGGCTTGATGATCGGCGCTCTTGCCGGGTTGGGGATCATAATCTTGTTTGAGAAATCAGCGGACGCTAAAGGGGAAGTGGAAGAAGAGGAAGAACCGGCGGATGAGTTTGATGATTATGATGATCAGCCACCAGCGCCGATAAGTGAGCAATAAATAGAAATACAAAACGATTATGGGAACCTACCTCACCTCTCTGGATTTGATCATCTTCTTTGGCTCTCTTTTTGGAGTCATGGCTTTAGGTTTATGGGCCGGGTGGAAGGAAGATGATTCCACCGACTTCTATTTGGCCGGGCGGACCACCCGCTGGTGGGGAGTAGCCGGGTCGATCTTCGGCTCCAATGTTTCCGCGAATCATATCGTCGGCATGATGGGCCTAGGTTTTTCGGTGGGCTTTGCCCAGAGTCACTTCGAGATAACCGCGATTGCCGGTTTGTTGATGTTATGTTACGGCTTTCTGCCGGTTTATCGAAAGCTTAATGTTTTTACGTTAAGTGAATACTTAAGCCGAAGGTATGATGATCGAGCCCGCGTTGCTTATGCCATGATTATGATTTTTATCATAGTTGTCGTTATGATGGTTCCCGGATTTTATATCGGCTCGCGGTCGGTGAATATATTGTTGCAGGAGCAAGGGGAAAGCCAGGAAAATTTCGTCGCGACAACGGTTGGAACGATGGCTAATCCATATGGGGCGTTAGTCACAACTACCAATCTCTATCCGACCCGGCTTGATCCAAAACCGATTGATACCAACTACTATCGCATCGGCATCATATTAATCGCCATAGTAACCGGGACCTATACCATACTTGGCGGCTTAAAAGCGGTGATTATGACCGATGTGATCCAATCCATATTGATATTATTGGCGGGAATAACGGTTGCTGTATTTACCTTCAGCCAGCCGGAGATTGGCGGTTGGTTTGGTTTACCGGCCCTTGATGCCGCCGGCGCGAATAAGATTCATCTCTATTTACCCTCCGACCATGATTATCTGCCTTGGACCGGGGTGTTAACGGGATTGATGGTGTTGCATTTCTACTATTGGGGGACCAACCAATTTGTGGTCCAGCGGGCATTGGCCGCCCAGAGTGATAAAGAAGCCCGGCTGGGGATTATTACAGCGGGTTTCTTTAAGTTGTTAATCCCTTTCTTTTCGGTCGGCACCGGTATTGCTGCATTTTATATGTTCCAAGCCCGCAATATGAATGTGGCTCAGGATGCAGTGTTTGCCGAGCTTATGAAAACGGTAGTAGCACCCATAGGATTTGGCGTTGTCGGCT
>CAZPPD010000234.1:0-7900 GCA_964588185.1 uncultured Alcaligenaceae bacterium
GTTATCGCCTCCATTTAAAGCTAATCGTTGATCGCCTTGGACTAGAAGACCTGCAATGAATTGTGGCGTCAAATGGATATTTTTGTCTGCTGGCCAAGTCCGGCTGTGGTTAATCTCAAAAACGGCAAGCAACAGGTGGTGCTGAATTCTCCCACGAAGATTATGGGAGTGGATGCCGAAAGCGGCAAATTGGTTTGGCACTGCAAAGGTCTTGGCGGCAAATCCCTGAGCACCACCACCGTTTCCACTCCGACCGTTCACGGGGAAACCATTTATATCATGACCGCTGGACCTTATGTTCGGCCTACCGTTATGGCCCTCAAAGCCGGAGGCAGCGGTGACGTGACAAAAACCCATGTTCTCTGGAAGGTAAGAGGCGGGTCGGGGATTTGTTCGCCGGTAGTTCACAAGGGGAAAATCTACTGGGTAGATGGGGTTGCTTACTGCATGTCCACCGACAAAGGAAAAGTGCTGACCAGCAAACGCATCTATGATGCCCAAGGCGAATACGCCTCTGCAATTGTGGCCGACGGCAAAATCTTTGCCGTGACTCGATTCGACGGCGTTTTTGTGCTGGCCGAAGGGAAAAAGTTGGAGGTATTGGCCCGGAACAATTTCGAAGGAGACGACAGCATTTTCAACGCAACCCCGGCTATTAGCGACGGGCAGATTTTCATCCGGTCGAATGAGTATATTTATTCGATTGGCAAGTAGCCCCATTAAGAAGCCGAACGACCCAAAAGGTAATTCCAACCTCAATGAATAAGCCCCCTTCTTTTCAGCGAGAGGAAAAGAAGGGGGAGATCTATTTCTAGGGTGCGAGAAATCGGTCCAGAGCTTTATCACCGCAAGAACATGGGGTTGGCAACGATGGGAAATATCCTGTTATTCCACGACATTTTTACGGCGAAGCCGTTATCCAACAAAGCCCAGGATCGCCGCGAATGCGGCGCGCCCTGGGAAAACTTCCCCGTGGAAAATTTTGCCCTTATTTTCAAGCAACAATCTCACTGATTGTCCCATTGGCTTCACCGCCCTGGAAGTTTTCCGGAACCGGAACGCCAAGGACTCCGAACATGGTTTGCCACAGGTTGCCCAGTAAAACATCTTGCTTGCGGATGTGACCTTGATGGCGGATACCCAGATTACTGCCGCCCACCATCATGGTCGGTAGGTTGGTGTTGTGGTGTGCGTTGATGGTGCCGCCGCTACTTCCCCAAACCAACAGGGTATTATCCAGCAGCCTACCATCCCCTTCGCGAATGCTTTTCAGCTTGTTGATGAAGTAAGCCCAGTCTTCGGAATACCAGGTATCCACTCGGGTTAACCAGCGGAGCTTGTCGGCTTCTTCGCCGTGGTGGGTCATCTCATGGTAGCCATAGGGGCAGCCCATGAACCCGTAGCAATAAGTCCCGTCGCGTAAATCCATGCGCGGCATGTAGCTGATGACTCGCGTGCTGTCGGTTTGCAGGGCGAGGGTGATGACGTCGAACATTAATCGCTGATAACGCCGATAATCAAAGTTACGGCCACCCCGCAGCTCCGGGTCTAAAGCCTGAACATCATCCCCGAAATTGGGTGGTTCCACTTGCGGGCGGGGCACGTCCAGCCAACGCAAGTCCGTTTGGATTCTGGATTCAACATCGCGGACGGAATTAAAGTATTGGTCCAGCCGTTCCCGGTCCCCTTTGCCAAGATTGTTGCTGAGCTGGTTGGCCTCTTCCCTCACGGCGTCCAGAACACTCCTGGTCCTTGCAGCTTCGTTCCTTTGGGCGGCGACCGCTTCCGGGCTGCCGGACCGGAACAAGCGGTCAAAGAGGACATTGGGCCGGTTCTCAGAGGGAATCGGCGTTCCCGACTGGGTCCAGGAAAGGGTGTTGTCTTGCGGATTGCCAAACCCGGTTCCCCGTTTAATACCCAGCACTAGGGACGGGTACCGCGTCTGGTTGCCGATGGCTGCGGCAAGTTCCTGATCGCAGGAAATTCGCAAGCGCGAATCCCCTCGGTGAGTATTGGTACCGGTCAAAAAGGTTCGATCGCCACCATGCCCCCCGGAATGGGTCAGCTTCAGACCGCTGATGATAGTAAAATCCTGACGGTGTTGTTCAAGCGGACGAAGGATTGGGGTTAACTCGTAATTTCTTCCCGTCTGCTCCGGGGTGAATTGCCGGCCATTTACTCCCATTCCCCACATGCAAAAGATAGCGCGGCGTGGGCGTTCATTCTCAGAAATACCGCCGGCGTTGAGAGCAGAGCGGGTTTGGCTGCTCATGCATTCCAACCACGGCAAAGCCAATGCTACCCCGGCACCCCGTAGGAAGGTCCGGCGGTCAATCGAACGATTATGAAGGATATTCATGAAAACCCTTTCTGATGTTATTTGCTGCGGAAGGATTCCGAGGCGACAATCGCCTGGATCAACGTTTGGATTCGGTAATCATCGTCGGCCAGTCGAGTTGTCAACTGATCGACGGTTTTGTGGTCTACATATCCTACCGGACGGCACAGAGCATACGTAAGCAATTTTTCGGTGAAGGCCCGGGCAAACTTTTCTTTTTCGGCCAATAGAGCAGCTTTAAATCCTTCGAGTGTCTCGAAGGATCTGCCCGATTTTAAAGCCCCGCTGGGATCGATCTTCGGTGCTCTGGGCCCGCGGATTCCTTCGCCGTTCTGCTTGGTCCGCCAGGCACCAATGGCATCGTAATTTTCCAGAGCCAAGCCATACGAATCCAGCTTGGCATGACAACTGGCACAGGTCGGTTCTTTCCGATGCAGAGCCAAGCGTTGGCGAACCGATAGCCTTTTCCCTTTGGTGTTGGGCTGGATATCGCCGGCATTGGGTGGAGGCGGCGGAGGCGGGTCGTTCAACATATTCTCCAAAACCCAAGCGGCGCGCCGTACCGGCAAGGTACGGGTTCCATCCGACAGCAAGGTCAGCAAACCGGCCATGCCCAGGACACCGCCGCGGTGGTGCTCCGGCCCTATTTTCACCGGGCGAAACTCCGGTCCCTCAACCCCTTCGATGCCGTAATGTTTCGCCAATCGTTCATTGATCACCAAGAAATCCGAATCCACAAAATTGGTGATGGGCAAGTTCTTGTTCAGCACATGCTGGAAGAATGCCAGCGGCTCTTCGATGCTCGCGGTTTCGAGTTCCTCGTCGTAGTCCCGGTACTCATTCGCCGGCATCACGGAACCAAACTCCCGCACGTATAACCACTGTCCGGCAAAGCCCTCCACCAAGCGCCGTGACTTGGGGTCTGCAAGTAAGCGGCGGACCTGTTCCCGCAAAGTAGCGCCTTCTTGGAGTTTCTTTTGCGATGCTAATGCCAGCAATTTCTCATCCGGCATGGAACTCCAGAGAAAATAAGAGAGGCGGCTGGCCAATTCGTAGTCATTGAGCGGCCTGCTCCCCGTTTCGGCTTTGTGAGGTTCCTGAATGAAGACGAACCCGGGAGAACATAACACCGTTTGCAAACCCATACGCAAAGCCTCATGGAAACTAAGCTTGTGTTTGGTCATGCCATTTTGGACGATGTTGACGATGCGGTCGATTTCCTCCGGTTGCACCGGTCGCCGGTAAGCACGGGGCAGTAACCGGGCGAAAATCTCCCGAATACTTGCTTCGGTTTGTGGAGTGGAATCCTTTAAGCCGAGCACGATGTGACTGGCGGGGGGCCACTCTTTGGGGATGGGGCCTTCGACCTCAATCTTGTCGAGGAATAGCCGGGGCACTTTCGCCAGATCATACTTTTTGTTGGGAATCCATTCCGGCCCGGTAAATGTTTCCAGCTTGGCGATTACCGCATCCAACTCTTTCCGGTATTTGGTTGCTTCTTCTTTCTTTTTGGCTGCGACAGCTTTTTGTCGTTTGCCAAGATATCGAAGCCGCTGGATAGATAGCTTCTCCAGGTCCGGGTTGCGAAGGCGAACATCGTTCAAGCCGTTCCAGTTCACTTGCATACTGGTTTTCTGTCCCTCTTGGCCTGCTCGCAGAAACACCAGGCTTTCCGCCACTTCAGGTTTCTCCAATGTGCCTTTCACTTGGATAACAAATTTTGTTTCAATGGGAGTTGATCGGGCATAAGTCAGCAGTAGCTTGATCGGCTCGCCTCGCTCTCCGGCAAAAGCTCCTCCGTGGATGCGAATCCGATAATAACCATCTTGGTTGACTACTTTGGTAAGGTTGGGCGAAGGACCGGGGGGAATTATCACAAAACCAGTGTTGTTGCGGCTGTTGCGGTTGCCGTTCCAAGTTTCAAACCCGCCCGACCGTAATTTGAAATAGTCCGCCCCAAGAGGAATTTTATGTTTGGACCCTTGATAGACCGGAACCATTTGGCGTGTCCTGCGGTACGCTTCTGCTTCCCAAACATATTTGGAAGTTGGAGGTGGTTCCTTCTGAATCGCTTCTTGGGCTATCAAATCGGAAATGGCCAAGTATTTTTCCATCTGCGTTTGGTCGAAGAATAAAGCCGAGGCCACTCGGTCGAATCCCTCCGCCTTTCCGTCCGCCGGCAGCAACTCATGGACTTTCTCGACCAGATTAGCATCCAGCTGGAGCAGGTCACCAGCAGTATAGGCATACTCGGATCGATTTAGTCGCCGCATGAGAATTCGGCCGCCGGCCATGTGAGCCGATCTTTCGGCATATTTGAGCCCCCGGCCAACCCATTCCACTACCTTGAAAGCTTCCTTGGGATCGGGCCTTGGCTGAGATTTCGGCGGCATTTCACCAAGATTGATGCGATCAATCACTTCCCGCCACACGTCCGGAGTTTTGCCCTTCAGGAAATCCGTTCCGAGTGTATCGATGCGGAAACCGCCGCGGGTTTTGCGTTCGTCGTGGCAAGAATAACAATGTTTCTTTAGGAACGGGAGAACCTCCTTGTTAAATACAGTGTCCGAGGGTCCGGCGGTTTTTTTAACAATGGTAACGGTGTCTTCCGCCCGGCTAAACCTCCAAAGGGATATTAATCCCACAGCAACCATCCCGATAAGTAGGGCGATACTCCGTTTACTCATTAACGACTCCCGTCTTATTCTCAGGCCAACTTTGTTTTTATTAGGATAGACAGATTAAATTCGTTTGGGGTGTGGCAACTATATCCCGCTATTATACTCTAACTTTCATCCTTCGTCATCTCGACGTTTAAAAGACGCCTTCTATTGAACCAGCTTTCAGCATATTAGTTTCGGAAGCTAATCCTATAGAAATTGAAATCTTGCAATTCTCTGTTTCAAATTATTCCGGCGGAAAGGCAGGGCTTAACTACTAGCACTCCGATAGGTCCGCAAGGCTGCCCGAAATATCATGCGGCTGACAATTAAAAGAACTCCGGTTGCCAGGATCATGAAGAGGACAAACCAAGGATCAAATATCTTTACCATGGTATTGGCAGGAACATTTATGACTAACATGATGGGAATAATAAAGGTGAAGAACAAGCCGATCGGTGCCGCCCAAGAAGTCATGAATATATCGCGAGGGTAACGCATTAGAGTCGTGAACAGCCACCATACTTCGTACAAACTCTGGTTGCGAACTAACCAAACCGAGGAGGAGGTTAAAATCAGCAGAAAACTGTAGCACAAGCCCACTCCACAAAGAAAAGCAACACCAAACAAAAGTAATTTGGTGACATCGAAATTCCATTCCATTTGATTCAGAGCAACGATCATTATTATGACGCCAACCAAGATGTTCGGGACCGTAGACCAATCAATGTTCCGGCAGGTGACCAAAAATTGCTCATCAATCGGTTTCACCAGGTAGAAATCCAAGTCTCCACTGCGAATTAGATCCGCAAACTCACCACAGTTACTCAGGAAGAAGGTTTCCAGGACTCCACCCAAGGCATAATGGCAGGCAATAAAAAACAAGAATTGAGTTTCACTCCAAGAGGCTACCACATTGGTTTGGGAAAATACCGTGCGATAGAAGATAAGCAATATCCCCAGCCACAACATTTCTACCGTGACTTTGATGAGAAAATTGCCCCGGAAAGAAAGCTCCCGAATGAGCCCATAACGCCCAAGTGCTCCCCAAAGTCGCAGATACCGGGATATACCCCCCACTATTAACCTCCATAAGCGCTGTAACGCTTAAGCCCCATGCGATAGAGAAACCGGGATAATACAATGAGCCCGACCGCCCAAGCGGCTTCCAGGATTAAGCCTTGCACAAGCTCAGGTCCATGAATTTTGCCGAGAAAAATCATGGCGGGAAAATAAGCCAGGTATTGGAAGGGAAGGCACTTCAAAAAGTTAACCCAGAAGGGCGGTAATAGATCCAAAGGAAACATATGACCCGAAAGAAAATAGGTCATCGTCATCACAATATATAAGAAAGAGGTTACTTCCAGAAACCAAAACCCAACCATGCCGATGGTGGCTTCAAAGAAGAAACCCACCAGAAATCCCATTAACAGTGCGGCAACATAAGCAGCAAAAGTCCAAGGGTCGGGCCATCCGGGAAAGAATTGCCGGCAGAGCCAGAATAAGACTGCATAAGGTATACAGGACATTGATATATAAGCAGCTTTATGGGCAATCCGATAAGTTACCAAGTAATAGATCATATCAATCGGTTGCAGGAGATATTTTTTAAGGGTCCCATCGCGAATATCTCGAGCTATCGTTTTGGCCAGTCCGGGCATACTGGAAAACATACGGCTGATATGCACCAGCAATAAATACGCAATCATTTGCGGCAAACTGAACCCCGCCAAACTGTCCTTTTCCGCTCCGGCATAAATGGCATGCCATAGCAGGATCGTTGTGAGCATGGGTAAGAAGCGCAGGAATGTATTAATGAAAAAATCGGCCCGATACACCAGTCGTTCCGAAAGTGCAACGCGCAGGACCTTGGCGTACTTGCGAAAGAACCCGCGGTATCCTGGCGAAGGCAGATTGATGGCCCCGGCATTGCCCTCTGCAACCGAGGTAACCTTTTCCTCAGAGAGAGAGCTCATATTGTTTTTTCCCTTCCTCAAATACCCGGGCAATAACTTGATCCAAAGGCGGGTCCTGAACGTTCATGTCCAAAACGGTCAGTCGATTTAGAATAACTTCCATCACTTCAGGCAACCGGGTACGGTCCACTTTCAGATCGACCACCGGTCCTTCGTGGCGGCTGATCTCTCCGAGGCCATGTAAATCCTGCGGAGAAACGTCTTCGGCAAATTGTAATTTCACCAGCTTGTATTGGCCGAATTGTTCGACCACCTGAGCTAACGGGCCATCGTAGACCACTTTGCCGTGAGTAATAACCAACACCCGCGAACACAAAGCTTCCACATCCCGCATATAATGAGAAGTGAGGAGCATTGTGATGCCTCGCTGCTCACGATATTCCTTGAGGCATTTCTGGATAGTTACTTGGGCGACGACATCCAGACCGATGGTGGGTTCGTCCAGTAAAAGGAGTCGTGGGTTATGCAACAAGGCCGCGATAATTTCCATTTTCATGCGTTCGCCCAAGGATAACTCACGAACCGGCTGCCGGGTCAAATCCTCGACCTGGAAAAGCTCGGTTAATTCCCCAAGTGTCCTTTTATATTCCTGGGTGTCCAGGGAATAAATCTCTCGGTGCAGTTCAAAACTGTCGGCAGCAGGGAGGTCCCACCAAAGTTGATTCTTTTGACCCATGATCAGCGAAAACTGCCGCCGGAAGGCATCTTGCCGATCCCAAGGAGTGAAGCCCAGCACCTGAGCCGTGCCGCTGGTGGGATAAATGAGCCCGGAGAGCATTTTTAGAGTGGTGGTTTTTCCGGCGCCGTTGGGGCCGAGAAAAGCGACCATCTCGCCTGGTTCAATGGAAAAATCCACGCCATCGACGGCGCGAACTTCTTTGTACTTGCGGCGAAATAAGCCGCGAACCGCTCCGAATAGGCCTTCC
>CAZPPD010000235.1:0-7897 GCA_964588185.1 uncultured Alcaligenaceae bacterium
GCGATCTCCGACCCATTCTTTGATCTTGTTTTAGCCCCTGATAGTAGGTCCTCCGTTTGTGGGAATCCGGTGGACGTTGGCTTTGCCCGCAAGGAATTTCCGAGTAGCGGGAGTGTAGCCAATCGAGATGGAATCCCCAATCAGAAGAACATTAGGCAGTTTCGGATTCACCTTGATGGGAGCAAAGGCAGGGTTTTTCTTCCTGGCTTTTTTGGTCTTTCGCTGAGCCAGAGTTTCAACGGAAAACAATCCCAACGCCGGTTGTGGGTCCGACCAATTGCCGTCTTTGACAGATTGAAGGGGGAATTGGAAATAATCCTTCCGTGTTTTCTTGGCTTCGGAGTTTTTCTCCGCGCCATAAGAAAGTTGGAAATTCTCTGAGCCTCCGAATGCTGAGATCGCCATCAACCAAAGGATAGACTGCCAAATTAGGGGAGAGGCTTTTTTCATCAGATCCTCCAGGATACATAGTTTTCATTTGTTATTTCGCAAGTTTGTTAAAATAAGGTTTTCTCTGTTTTAAACGGAAAACTGAACACTGAAAACTGAAATCTTGCTGGAACACCAAATCAAGAAACTCGGAACTAATCTCGGTTTTGACCTGGTCGGCATTGCCCCGGCTCAAGGACCGGAATCTTATCCCCAATTCGTGGAGTGGCTGGAAAAGGGCTACGCGGGGGAAATGGATTATATGCAGCGCCATGGTCCCGCGCGAAAACACCCCCGTTCTATTTTGGATGGCGTCCAATCCATTATCCTGCTGGCGATGAATTACAAACCACCGGAGGTCCTTCACGAAAAAGCTTCGGAGAATCTAACCGGGAGAATTTCAATTTATGCCCTGGGCCAGGATTATCATGACTTGATTCGCCGCCGACTAAATCAGTTCCTTGCCGAGATCCAAAAACTCGTCCCCGAATGCACAGGCCGAGGGGTGGTTGACACCGCGCCTTTATTGGAACGGGATTTCGCTCGCCGAGCGGGTTTGGGCTGGTTTGGGAAAAATACCATGCTCCTGAATAAGAAACTCGGGAGCTACTTTTTCTTGGGAGCCTTGCTGGTCAACCTTGAGTTGCAACCCGACGAACCTCATTCGGCAAGTCATTGTGGGACTTGTACCGCCTGTTTGGACGCCTGTCCCACTGATGCATTTGTTGGGCCCGGGGAGTTGGATTCGCGCCGGTGCATCAGCTATCTGACCATTGAACTCAAAGGATCTATTCCTGAAGACCTCCGTCCGGGAATGGGGGAGTGTATCTTTGGATGTGACATCTGTCAGGAGGTATGTCCCTGGAATCGCAAAGCACCGAAAGGTAAGGAAGCCGATTTGTTTTCCCACCCGGAGAGGCAAGCCACCGGTCTCATCGAATTGCTTTCCCTTACAGAGGAACAATTCCGGCGGCGGTTTAAGGGGACTGCCTTGTTCCGGCCCAAGCGGATTGGACTGCAGCGGAATGCTGCGATTGTTCTGGGAAATCTGGGTGACGAACGAGCGTTGCCCGCGTTGAAGAAAGCGGCTCTGAGTTCTGAGTCTGTACTGCAAGAGGCAGCCGAATGGGCAATACAACAAATACTGGGTGAATCAGAAAAGTCGCTTGACTAACCAGCTTCCGGATTAGGTTGAGGAGTAGCTTCTTCGGAAACGTTTTCTTCGCTTTCTACAAATTCCTCCTCTTGCTGCTCCACTTTTACCGAACTGGGTTTAGCTCCAACCAAAATCAAGATTCCCATCCCAAGGACAGCGCTTAAAACTGAACCCAATAACACACCAATTTTGGCCGTATTGAGCATGGTCAACATCTCTTCTCCTTGAAACGCCAAGGTGGCGATAAAGATAGCCATGGTAAAGCCAATTCCGGCCAAAAAACCAGCCCCCACCATCATTCCCCAATTTACCCGGTTGGGTAATTGTGAGTAACCAAGCTTGATGGCTAGCCAACTAGCTAGAACGATGCCAAGCGGTTTGCCGATTAGGAGGCCCAAAACAACCGCCAAGGTCAAACGGGTATCAAGAGTTGAAGTATCAATTGGAACACCGGCATTTACAAAGGCGAACAAGGGGACGATAACGAAGCCAACCCACGGGTGAAGTGAGTTCTCGAGGTACTCCAACGGGGGTATGGTTTCTTTGGTTGCCGATTGCAATTTTTTTACTTTCTCAACCCGGTCTGGTTCTACTTCCCAATCCCCATGGAAAATCTCATCCGCTCGTCGCAATATTGTGGAGAAAGCCGAAGTACTGATATAACTTCTGGCCGGAGTCATGAAGCCAATAATCACACCGGAAATGGTGGCGTGAACTCCGGATTTGAGAAAAGCAAACCAAACGACAATTCCCACAATGGTGTAAGGTGTAAAGCTGCGCACTCCCAGAATGGCCATCAGACGGATAAACAAAAGACCAATTCCCGCCGTTGCCAACCAGTTGAAATACAGTTGTTCAGTATAACCAACCGCAATGACTAAAATCGCCCCGATGTCATCCGCAATTGCCAAGGACAATACCGTGACCCGTAAGCCATGCGGAACTCTAGAGCCAAGGACGGCCATACAGCCGACGACAAAGGCAATATCCGTTGCCATGGGAATTCCCCAACCGCGAATTCCCGGCTGGCCGATCTGAAAAAGTATGAAGATAGCTGCGGGAAATATCATCCCCCCAAGTGCCGCCGCAATGGGTAAGGAAGCCTTCCTAAGATCGCGAAGTTCTCCAACAACAATCTCCCTTTTCACCTCCAGCCCGATGACAAAGAAAAAGATGACCATTAATCCGTCATTGATGAGATGGTGTAGCGATTCATCGAAGCGAAAGGAACCTAGTTCCAAAGTCAGATCTGTATCTTCCCAAAAGTGGACAAATTCCGGCCCAAACTGGGAGTTCGCAAGGTAAAGTCCCGCCGCGGTTGCGATCAACAGCACAATACCGCTGGCTGCCTCCACATGGAGAAAGCGTTTCAACGGCCGCATTATTTTCTGAATAGGAGGATCTTTGGGGAAAAGGGAACCTTGTTCATACTCAGATTTGTCAGCCATATTTCCTGTCTCTGCTTACTTCACTATTTACGGGATACTTTTTTGATACCAATTTCGGCAAGGTAGGACAGGGTCAGGATTGGGCTAAATCCATCTTACATATCAATTGGAGTCTGGCTTTGAATCAAATGAAAAGATTTGGTCAGGGAATAGCGATCAATCCTTTCGCAACCATTCTTGCCGTTCCCGCCGAAGGCGTTGCAATGTTCCTTCCCGGAAGCGGTTGTCAAAATCACCACGCGGGCGGTTATCAAATTTCTTCGGCGCAATGATCCGGGCGATTTGCTTGCCGTAACCAATGGAGGGTGCCAAGTAGTAGGACAAAGTGGCGTAGGTTACTTGAGCCCTCCGGTTACCGGCAGATGCCCGACTCAGTTGGAAATACGCTTGGCCTAGGAGTTCTTGTTGTTCCTTAGCTTCCCCACGAGCTACTTGTTTCGCATCAAACAACTTGATTGTTTTCTCCAGAACTTCACAGGCCGAAGCAGGTTTCTTCAAATCAAGATAACGCGAAGCTAATTGGACAGCTGCTTTCAAATCATTGGGATTAGCCGCAACCGCTTTCTCCAAGCGAGCAATAGCGGCGGGTTTGATTCGGCTTCCAGGTTTGGACCATTGGGAGCGAATATCCGCAGTGACCGGTTTGAGCTTATCTGCAGGGCGAATGAGTTTCTTCCAATTGTCTCCACGGATTAGCTTGCGAACCACGCCATGCTCATCGACAAAAAAGGTTTTCGGTACCGCTGTGAATTTGGTTGCATAGTTCGGGTCAACCAGGGAGGGAAACTTCACCCCATAACGGTCGTAGTAAAGCTTGGCCGGCTCAATGCCTTCCGCATCCAAGGCGAGCCCGACAAGGGTGAAACCTTGGCTCTTTCGCTTGGCAAATTCTTTCTGCCACACGGGCAGATGATAACGGCAGAATCACCAACTGGCCCAGACATACAAGATATACTGCTTGCCGAGATAACGCGAAAAGCGGACTTCATTTCCTTTCATGTCATATAGAGGAATGTCCGGAACCGTCTGGCCAACGCCAAAGCCGCGACCCTTAGGCCACTGTGTGGTAATCCCGGGTGGAGAAGCTGGTTGTGCCTCCTCGGGAGATGAGTTGGAAATGGAAGTTGAGTCGTCCTGTGAATAAATAGCCGGCGATAAGACCATAGATACCAACATGGCTAACGACAGTATGGAGAAAAGTTTTCTGGGCATTTTGTTGGTTTCCTCAGGAAAGATGAAATGGGAAAGACTCCCAATTGTTCCGAAGCCTGTAATCAACAAATCAAAAACTTGTTGCCGCAAATTTGATTTTCCTTAACAACCTTATCGGCCCTAGCAAGTTCTCCTTAAACGTGATCTAAATAATTTTGATTATATAGAAGTCTGAGGCGGATTGCGATTCACCAAGAAGCTTGACCTGAGTTATAGTTAATTTTAAATGAAAACGAGAGTTGACCTTAAGAGAAACTTGGAATGAACATGAACGATAAACCTACCATTGAACACCTCCGGGAACTGACCCGAGGAAGTATCGTCTGGAAACTTGGCTGAATGGGATTCATGGCCTTATTAAAGGTCAGAAAAAAGATAGGGGATTCTCATGCCAACTCCGGTCATCATTGAAGCGATTCGAACTCCTTTTGGCAAAAAGGGCGGTTCCTTTCGGGAAACTCGCCCCGACCAGCTACTGGCTAACCTCCTTCTCGGTTTGGTGGATCGCATTGGGATTGCTCCGCAAGAAGTAGAGGACGTCATTACCGGCACCGTCACCGAAGCAGGCGAGCAAGGAGCCAATATTGGGCGGTTGGCAGTTCTGTTAGCGGGGCTTCCGGTTGAAATTCCGGCAGTCACACTGAATCGCATGTGTGGCTCCAGTCAGCAGGCGGATCACTTTGCGGCACAGGCGATTGGTTCGGGGGATATGCAGTATGTAATTGCGGGAGGTGTGGAGAATATGACGCGCGTGCCGATGTTTACCGACATTGGCGGCGGGTTTGAGAAGCTGAATCCAGAACTGCGGAAACATCATGAACTAATACATCAGGGCGAAAGTGCAGAACGTGTGGCCGAGCGGTGGAAGATTGCTCGGGGGGAGGCGGATGCCTATGCTACCGAGAGCCATCGCCGGGCGGCCGAGGCTGCGAAACAGGAGAAGCACCGGGAAATCCTTGCAACATCAGGTGTTGATGCAAAGAGGGGGCAGATTCATTTAACTCGCGACGAGGGCATTCGCGAGGTGATTGACCACGCCAAGATGGCCGCTTTGCCTACTGTTTTTCGACCGCAAGGAAACGGTGTGGTGACAGCTGCCAACGCCAGTCAGATCTCCGATGGCGCTTCCGGGATTTTGCTCGGGGAGCAGGAAAAAGCGGAGGCGGATGGGTTTCGACCTCGTGCTCGTTTTCGAGCTCGGGTTGTTGTAGGTGATGATCCAACCTTACAGTTGATGGGTATCATCCCGGCGACCTGGAAGGCCCTTAATCGGGCGAGGCTGAATGTGGAGGACATCGACTGGTTTGAAGTAAACGAGGCGTTTGCTACGGTGGTGCTGGCCTGGATGAAGGAAGTAAAAGCCCAGCCCGGAAAGGTAAACCCTTGGGGAGGTGCCATTGCCCACGGCCACCCTTTGGGGGCAACCGGAGCGGGATTGATGGCGAAGATGCTGGCTGGATTGGAAGCAACCGGCGGTCAGTTCGGCTTGCAGGTGATGTGTATCGGGCATGGGATGGCCACTGCCACGATCCTCGAACGGCTTTAGTCGTTCACCTTGGTTAGAGGGAGATCCCTTTCTTGGGCCCACTTCTCCCATTCTAATGCGGATTTCGTGCGAAAGATTTGTTCTAGTTGCTCCTGGCCAGGATTCACTTTGTTCAACTCTTTCAGTAACTTTTCCCAGAAATGCACCTCTAAAGCGGCTAATGCAATCCATCCTTCCTTTGCCGGGTAGATTTGGTAGCCAAGGTGACCGCCACCCAAAAGGCCGGTAGGTTTCGTTAAACCTTTCTCCCATGGATTTGCAAACTCTTTAGCGATATCCGCCAAGCTGACCTGAGCAAATTGGGCTTCTTGGCCCCGTTCGCAAGCTAGCAGGAGGGCGAGGGCGGTGCTCACTGTTCGTTCGGCTCCAGCTAAATCCGCTAGACACGTCCTCGGCAGTTGCGGCGGAGATAGGAGGCCGGCTTGAGCCTGGTAGTTCAGGTCGTGTCCCGGCTGTTCTTCCCAAGGTGCGGAGTTGCCAATCAGAGCTATATGACAGAGGTGAGGATGGCGGGTATGCAGGTCTTCCCAGGCTAACCCCAAACGTTCAAGAGCAGAGAACCTCATGGAGGTAACCAACAGATGCGATTGGCGGAGGTGGTCTTCAAGTTGTTGTTGGCCGGCGTGGTCCTTGAGGTTCAGGTTTAGGATCTGAAGTCCTTGGTGGAGCTGTTCATACCATTTAGGACTGGCATGGAAGAGGGCATCGCCACTTGCCGGTTCAATCTTGATGACCGCCGCGCCGAGTCGGTGCAGTTGCGCGACGGCCAAAGGACCGGGCAGGTTGAGAGCTAAAGACAGGATCTGCCGGTTCGTTAGCGGATGTAAAGACATGACCTACCCGTTGCCTACTTATTTCGCCCGGGTCGAAGCCCTTGCACTGCCATGGGAGCTGTGTACAGGGAGGTTCGGGCAGTTACATAAAGGGTGCGAAAATCCTTGCCGCCAAAGGCCACGTTGGCAGGAGCTTCTGGAAAAGAGATAATCCCCAGCATTTTTCCTTTGGGATTAAATACCTGTAATCCCAAGCGGGAGGTGATGTAAAGGTTTCCTTTACCATCTACCGTCAAACCATCCCCGCCGCGATTACCGCCTTTTTTGGCTTGTTTGAGTTTGCAGAATACTTTGCCCTTGCCGATTTTCCCGGAATCAAGCACCGGATAAGCCATCATTTCCTTTTGCCCGGATGGAATCACATACAATGTTTTTAGGTTGGGAGATAAAATCACTCCGTTGGGATTGGGAAGATCATCAATCAAACGAGTGACTTTTCCTTTGGCGGACACATAGTAGACGGCAGTAGTATTTTGTGGCAAGGGATCGGGAGCCCGGAATGCAGGATCGGTGAAATAGACACCGCCGGATTTGTCAAGATCCAAATCATTGGGGGCATTAAAACGTTTCCCTTTGTATTTCAGGGCAACCGGTCGAGCTTTCTTTCCGGGGAGGAAAGCAGTAACCTGACCATCCATCTCGCAAGCGTAGATTTCACCATTGGGAGCGACCATCAAGCCGTTGGAGTGGTTGGAAGGTTTCCGAGCAACCGTTAGTTTTCCGGCCAAATCAACCTTGTAGGTTTTGTTGTTGGGAATGTCGTTGAAATAAACATTGCCATTCTTGTCTGCAGCGGGACCTTCGGTAAATTTGAAACCTGTGTGCAATTTTTTGATTGGTCCAACTGGCCCCAGGCCTTTGATGGACTTTTCACCGGCTGCAAGTTTCCCCCAGCATAAAGTTCCTAACATGCATCCGATTAGAATAAAGCAACGTAGTTTCATAGGTGTGCCTCAATGAAAAAGTAACTTCGAAAAGTTTGGTTATGTCGTCATAATAAAAGCTGAAATGCGAATAGAGAATAAAAATCCCAACTAAAAATATCAACCCGATGCGTTAACGGGGGACTTCCTCGTAACGCATCGGGCTTATTATGAGAAATGTGGTTTCGTCAATCGTTACTTGAAACCATCAATAAATGAAAAAAGAGAAACCCGGAGGTTTCTCTTTTTTCATAACGGCACTCGGTAAATCCCTGCCCAATTACCCAAGAAAAAATCGGGGCCGGCAGAACCGGCCCCGACGGACGAGGGGGCCATTAGTTGCAGGAACC
>CAZPPD010000236.1:0-7890 GCA_964588185.1 uncultured Alcaligenaceae bacterium
GGTGCAAAAAATCTACCTATCTATCATATAGTATACAAATTTATACTAAAAGTTGCAAGATTGCTTATTGAAAGGTTTTGCCTTCAACCGAAAGATCGGGGGGGACTGCTACAATATGAAATGATCGGATTAATGCTTACGTTATTGCGACTTCTACCGGAAAACGAGGGCACAGATGGCATTGTTCTGGGACTTCATTAGGCTGCATTTTCATCCTTCTTGGGTTTCCGGGTCATCAAGGAAACCAGGAACAAGGTCAAGAATCCTAATGGTATTGTGACAATACCCGGCTGGCTAAATGGCATGGGAGCATCTGCTGCGGGTAACCCGTAAACCTGGGAGTAGGTGTCTTCACTCAACAAGATCCAGGCCAGTGAGCTGGTCATGCCCACGAATACCGCAGCAATGATTCCTTGTTTTGTGGTCCCTTTCCAGAATAGGAGCATCACCAAGGAAGGAAGGTTTGCCGAGGCAGCTACGCTAAATGCCCAGCCAACCAGGTAACTCACATTCAAGCGTTCGAAAAGGATTCCCAAGATGATGGCAATCCCTCCGACTACCACTGAGGCAATTTTTGCAACCCGAACTTGAGAGTGATCATTTAGTTTGGCACCGAAGGTATCGACCAGCAAATCCCTGGTTACCGCGCCGGTTGAGGCGAGGATCAAACCACTTACGGTACCCAAAACCGTGGTAAAAGCAATGGCCGAGATGATGGCAAATAACGTCTCACTCATACTCTTTGCCAAAAGAGGTGCTGCCATGTTGCTGTTGGTGACATCCAGCGATCCGCTCGTCATGGCCCCCAAACCCAGGTACAACGTCAGGACATAGAAGAAGCCTATGCTAGCAATGCCGACTATTGTGCTTTTGCGAGCACTTACCTCATCCCGGACTGTGTAGTAGCGAATGAGAATATGAGGCAACGACGCTGTTCCGCAAAACAGGGCGAGCATCAAGGACAGAAAGTTGAGTTTCTGGATAGGGTCTTCGCTGCGGATTCCTTTGAAGCGCGGATGCTCACCGGGACGGAGGACTTGGCTTCCCGGAGTCGACTTTGGGGTAAAGGTGGTGGTGACTGTGCCGTCCTCTTCTTTGGTTGTTTTCTTGCTCCACAGGATAACTTTACTTTTTTGCAGGGTACTAAAGAACGAAAAGGGGCCCAGTGGTCCGGTCTTCTTTTTTCCATCGGGCAATTCACTTATCTGGCCGACCGGTTTTAGTTTACCGTCTACAGTCCCGTTGATGAGTTTCTTTCCCGCAGGAGTTTTGGAAATAGTTTGCGGTGTGTCCTGAAGTTCTCCCTCATCCGGAACTTGGAATCCACGGTTCAGAATCATCACCGTCAAAACTGCGCTGAAGATAACCAGTAGGGAGCCTTTCAAGAACTGCACCCAAGTAGTCGAAACCATACCAGCAGTCACAACAATAACGATCACAGTAGCACCTACGATCAATACACCTGCCCAATGCGGAAATCCCAACAAAGGCCGAATCAAAACTCCGGCACCGACCATTTGGGGAATGAGGTAGAAAATACTGACCGCGAGGGTGCTGATACCTGCGACTAGCTTTATCCCGCGTGAATTAAACTGGGCATCCAAGGCATCGGCAAAGGTGTACTGCCCGAGGCGTTTTAATGGTTCGGCAACTACAAACAAGGCGACGATCCAACCTGCTAAATACCCGATGGAATAAAGAAATCCATCATACCCATAAAAGGCAATCATGCCGCAAATGCCAAGAAAAGAAGCTGCCGATAGATAATCCCCCGCAAAAGCAACTCCATTGACAAACCAGGGAATGGTCCCATGAGCTGCAAAATATCCCAGGGAAGATTTCGCCCGACGTCCAAGGTAGAAACTGAGCCCAAGGGTCAATCCCACAAATACAAAGAAGACAACGACCGCTAATACGGAAGGCTCATAGTTCATTGATTGCCCTCCCCTTTATTGGAATCTTTCGTAGTGGGGCGGCACAACCAGCCGTATAGCAGGGCAAGAAGCAATGCAGCTATGATCAGGCCAAAACCATACCAGATCGCGAGATTTACTCCCATAAAGGGCAAGACTTCCATTGCCTCTGGAACAAAGGCGTTTAGGAAAACAAATCCGCCGTACAAAGCAAGGTAAACGGCAAAAAGGATCAGCCCAACCCGGGCGATTCGGGATTCCATAAGGTACTCCAGCAAAAACATAAGAAGGACGTAGCATAAACCGGAAGGAATTGGGCTGCAAGTTAAAGATAGGAATTAGTAGAGTTCGATTTTTTCGGGTGGATCCAAATAGATAGCCAACAAAATTGGATTTAATTGTCAGGGTTAAAACATCAGGCCGTCTACTAACCAAAATCGCCAGGATTACCATCAGCTTCAGTAGGGTCCGGCGACTTGGCTTTCTTACTAGTGAACCCGATAGATGAATATTCGCGCTTTTTGAACCGGCACCTCTTCCGGCCAGTGATAAACTCTTTCTCCAACCAGGTCTCCTTTTCTGCCGGCCCTAACCACTTTATAAACTGCTTCGTATTGCCTGAGTTTCTTCCTTTTTCCAGAGTAGACCGCAAGTGTGCGGCCACAGTAATAATTGGCGAAACCATTACCACCCTCCACGACGGCGTTATCGGGCAGATTGGTGGCCAGCCATTGACCCGCGGCCCGATAGCCATTGCGGGTGGTCATTCTGCTGTTGCGAAATGTCTTGGCCATCATGGCTGAGATCAGGACAAGTAAGAACCCAATCGTGATAACACTGGGGGTTAAGATTTTCAGGTAATGTCTGCCAGCAGTCCTTTTTGCCTGGGATAATTTTTCGGCAAGCCACATGGGAGTTTGGGTTAGGGCTGTTGTTGCCTGGAATATTGTGCATATCACCAATAACAAGAGGTGCCTTCCGGATACATAGCCTGCCTTGATAACCAGGATCCACAACAGGAGAAAATGCAGAACCGAGAGCGCAAGCCCCACCCATACGCCGGGATGGTGCTGAAATTTATCCCGGCACCACCAAAAACCAATCAGAAAAGGAATCAAACCTACATAGCAGTAGACTTCTATTAGTCGATATATGACCGTAAAGAACCCAAAGACCGCCCGAGTGAAAAGGTTCGGTTTAGGTAGATTTGTTATAGGAGTATTGGTTGCCTCTGGTTTCTTTTGAGTAGCAGTCGAGGGTTGCTGATTTGAGGCTGGAACTACTTTCGAGGCGGCTTTTTTCAGTTCCGATTCCTTGGTAGCTACTGCGCCAACATTCGGTTTTCGGGAGATAGTTCCTGCTGCCAGAAAATATGGGCTGGCGGCAACCGCACCGGCGAGGGTTAGGGTAATTCCACCTGCAACAGCAGAGGACCAGGATCGCTTATAGTAGGAGAGCATTTGCATAATGAGCAGCACGATTCCTGTAACCAGGGCTACTGCAGCTCCCTCAGGCCTTACCAGGTAAGCTAGTCCGGACAAACCTCCGCACAAGGCGAAATAGACGAGCGACCTTTGGTTTAAGGCGTAGTAGGCAAATAGCCAACTGGTACTTACCAAGAGTAGAAACAGGGGATCGGAGATCCCATCGGCCATGGTATTTTGGCACAACGGTAGGAGTTGAAATAATAGTGAACCCCAACAACCAACTGCTCTACCGTTGAGGAGTTTGCCAATGTAGAACATAGGGACAACTAGAATTAATCCTGCCAATGAGCTTGCAAGTTGGGCACTGAACTGCCAAGTAGCCTCCGTCATCTCCCCTGCAAATAAGCGAACAACCCAAGAGCAGGCGAGAACAGATGCAGGAAACCCGGGATGATGGTGTTCCCAAATAATGGGATGTTGCCAACCATTGGTTTCCATGCTGACCGCGTAGCGAATGTAGATGATACTATCCCGGGCCGGGACCGGAGTCCGGTAGATCATAAACGCCCGGAATCCCAATGTGATAGTTACAAGCAGCAGCAGTACTTGCCAGTCCTTGAGGTTCTCGGGCCAAATACGAAATGGGACTGTTGGCGTTTGGTTCGGATCTGAGCTTTCCAAGTCTTCTCCAAAACACGGTGCTAGGCAGCCGGCTTCATTTCTTTCAGCCGCTCGGGACTTCGATTCACCATTGGGAAATTGGGATCGCAAGCAATGCGGTTTTCAACGAAGAGGTGATGGAGCAGGTGGGTGTTTAACATGGTTCCGAGGAAGGCATCTACCTTTCGCCGAAAGCCTCGATGGAGCGGACACCAATTAACCAGGAAGCGAGCGAGGGAAACTCGATCGGGCCGAAAGATCCCCACTTTGCGAATCGTTTCAGGCGACAAGAACTCTGCAAACAGAGGGCGGCCGGATTTGGTGCTGCTGAAGCTCATCCAGGTAGGAGCTAAGAAGGGATGCTTATGCTCTTTTTCAAAGACAGGAGGCAAGAGGTCCTTAAACGCCTCGCGTAGGAGGTTCTTTTCCCTTAGCCGGTCAATGTCAATGAAATGGCGAGGCGGAATCGTTCGCGCCAGGTCAATGATCTCGGGGTCCAGGAAGGGAGGTCGACACTCCAATGAATTGGCCATCTCGACTCGGTCCCCCAAGGCGGGAATCACAATGTTGTAGAGTTGGTTAAAGGTCAGCAGCCGTGTCTTGTTGAACGGATCAAGTCCTTTGAGGTATTCGGAAGGTACAGAGTTTTTCAGAATATTGATTGGCAGGTTTTCCGGATGAATTTCGAGGTCTGTAGAGAAGAAAAAACCTAGGCAGGTTCTGGCATCTTTAGCGCGAATGTTAAAGAAGCTGGGATAGCCAAACATTTTGACCGCTCGTTTCCATCGCCGGCTACCATCCCACAGCAACCCTTCGGATCGATATTCGAGTTTACGCAGCAGTTTCTTTAATGCATCTCCTCGTTTCCTCTCTGCCCCTCCTGCCGCTTGCATTCGCCAGATCATTTCCAACTTAAAGTAAGGATAGCCGGCGAACAGCTCATCCGCTCCTTCGCCGGTAAGACATACCTTTTGGCCGCGCGAGCGGACATAGCCGGAAAGGATCATTTTGGCAATGGAGTTGTAATTGTTGAGCGGCATCTCGGTGCAGTACACTGCTTTTTCGATGTTTTCCGCGATCCGTTCGTGGCTGCAGGGGACTGTTTCGAATTGTTGTCCGAAGTATTGAGCGATTGCTCGAGCTTTATGAGATTCATCATAAGGGGAGTCGGGAAAGCCGACATTAAAACAGGTGAACTTTGCCCCCATTCTGGTCATCAAGCCTGCGACTATAGTTGAGTCGATACCCCCGCTTAAGTAGGCATGCACCGGCACATCGGCTGCCAATCGCCGAGCAACTGCTTTGGTCAACTTTTCCTTTACCGAAGAAGTAGCTTCGGAGAAAGGCATGTCCTCCTGAACAGGAAACCTGGTAGGGAAATATTTCTCCTCGCGAAAGTTGCCATGGGTATCGGCAATCAGGTAATGACCCGGCCGCAGGGAATGAGCATTTTCAAAGGCGCAGGCATTGTCGACATAAATACCGACAGCAGGTCCCAACAGATAGCGGAGAGAAAGTTTCCGGTCGATGCGGTCCAGGGCGTAGATGCCTTTCACCTCGGAGCAGAGGAGAAGTTCCTTGGAGCTTTTGTGATAGAAGAGCGGCTTAATACCACAAGGGTCTCGACCTGCGATTAGGCGTTGCTTATTTTGGTCCCAAAGGGCAAAGGCAAATTCGCCATTGAGGTGGTCAAACAAATCAGTCCCATATTCTTCGTAAAGGTGGACCAGGAGTTCGCTGTCGGAATTGGATTGAAACTGATGACCTTTTCGGCTCAGCTCATCTCGTAGGCGAGGATAATCATAAAGCTCCCCATTGCAGACCACGGCAACTGAGGCATCCTCATTATACAGAGGTTGATTTCCGCCACTAAGGTCCACGATGCTTAGCCGTACATGTCCCAAGCCCACCGTGCTATTGTTTAGGAGGGCATATCCCGCATCATCAGGCCCGCGATGAGCAATAGCCGAACACATTCGGCGGATATCAGTTGGGTCGACCTGTTTTTCGTCCCAGCGGAACAGGGTGGCTATGCCACACATCAACGGATCCTTTCCCTGAATTGTTTAGGCGTTGAGATGGGGGGATGGAAATATTTTTCATGCTGCTACGGATCGCATTTGCAGCATCTCCTCAAGAACTGTGGTGTGAATCACTTCTTCCAATTGATTTAAAGCCCGAGCAATAAATCCGCCATCCAACACACGATGGTCATAGATCAGCTTTGCTGTCAGCTTCCCTTCTTCGCTTAAGGGACCAAGCGTCAACACTGAGGTTTGCGGACCAATAGGATGCAAGGACTCTGCCCCCAGCATCCCGTAGTTACTCATGCCGAAAGTTCCCATGTACTTGACGCGGCGCTTTCCGGAAATATCCCACTTCAGCCACAACATAAATCGCTGGAGAAAAGAAGGCAACCGGCCGAAGCGCAAGCTGACTCGGAAAGGTGATATAGACCAGACATCCTCTGTTTTTAATCTGTAAATTATTTCTTGGATTTTTGCCAGAGAGGAATGTTCCGGTTTCTGGATCTTTCCCATCAACAGGATACGCTCCCCCTGCCACTCTCTTTCCACTGCCAGGGAACAGATACTGAACGGGTGCTCATACAAACAAGGCCGTGGCCAGGAAACCCAGCAGCGGCGGAGCTCAGGATGTTGAGAACAGACTAAACCGTAAGCACGAATAAATATGGCACTCCAGGTGGGACGATTGGTGAGCTGGCGGCGGAACTTCTCAACATTCCCTAGGTTCATTTCTCGAGCAACCGGGACGGTCGGTATCCCTTGGGAGTAGCGTAACATCCCAATAACACCCCGTCGGGCAACTGATAGTTTGACTCGTTTTCCCATGATTTTGTCTGAGGCCTTCAAGCCTTATTCCATCCCTACCGCACCTTCCATATTCCCAATTTTCGGAATTTTTGCCGGAATAAATAAATTTAACTAGCTCCGATGGAAAAGAGATCGCGATTTCGCATTCAGTCTAGACAATGTTTTCAATTTGTTGAGCTTAGGTAATTCTTGAGTTTTGGATCGGTTCTGTTTATTCTCAGCATTATTAACGGTTCCTCCCATGCTCTGGCCCGTCTATATCCATATGAGCAGAATGTGAGAAGAGGAAAAAACTTGACGGCAGAATAGCCGTCATTGATGCCTTTAAATTTTTTCCGCATGTGAAGGACTTAAGCCGGATATCGTGGCAAAGATAGTGGCTTACTTTTTGGCAAAAATTCAAGGGTGCGGATAACAGAGCCAGTAGGTTTTACCTCGTCCGTCTGGAGCTCCACTCTGTGGCTACACAAATTACTTGTACCGCCTGCAAGGGAAAGTTGAGAATACCCAGCCATTTCCAGGGGCGTATTATCAAATGTCCGATATGCTCGGCAACATTAAAGACCAAACCGAAAGGTATTGAAATTGAGCTGACGGATTCCGATGTTGTAGAATCTGCCCCTCAACCCAAGTCCATATCCCTGCCTCTCCTTAGCTTTGAAGAATTAAAGATTCCTTCCCGAATGCAAACCCTAATCAACAGTGTCATGGAGCAGCGAGAACAGCTCCTTTGGTTGGGGAGACCTGATTTTGGTCAAATCTACCGCCAGAGTTGGATTGCAGCGCCCTTTGGGTTGATATTTGCCGGGATTGGGGCCGGCGTTCTGTTTTTAACCACGCGCTCCGATTTTTTTGACAAGCTTCCGGCAATCGTCCTGATCCTGTGCGTAGCTCTCCTATCCTTTTTCATTGTTGTAGGCTCGGCCCTGATGTTGATGCCCTTGTGGGCTTGCCTTTTTCGAAACCAGCGGGATTGCTACGCCCTCACCGACCGAAAGGCGATTCTAGTGGGCTATGCAAAGGAAGCCGGGGTTGGAAATATATTTAAGTGCTCCA
>CAZPPD010000237.1:0-7883 GCA_964588185.1 uncultured Alcaligenaceae bacterium
GGCTCCAGTGGAAGATCCGCACCAAGGGATCCCACACCCGCACCGATGCGGGCCAGTAGATAAGCTGACATGGCCCCGGCAGGACCGGCACCCACTATTACCACATCCCACAATCGCTGGGTTGCCTCGGAATGACTAATTGTAGGAGGAATTGGCATCAATCACCGACAAGAAAATTACAAACGGAGTCCTTATTGTTTCTCCAGGAGCTATTATTTGATTCGCAAGGTCAGGTGATAAGGATGAGTTGGTCCGCCACGGTCTTGGGCGTCGATTAAACTAAGGTAATAGGTAGACGTTTCGGGCAAAGTAAATTCCATGCGCGGCTTTTTTTGACTTCCTGCGGCCTCGCGGAATGCAAGCTGTTGGCCTTCTTGATCATACAAAATCACCATCGGATCCAGGACAGATCCTTGGCTGTGTGCAAGAACCTCAATTACAATCTGCTGTCCTTTGGGTCCGGTAAAAGCAAACACGTCTACATCCTGCGGACGATGAATCGAGCCATTGATCCCTACCGGAAGTTTTACTTGCTGTGCAGAAACAAATCCCCCATTGTTTTCCTTTTCGGCAATCACAGGAAGGTTCGTTTCCACGAGGAATTTAAAAGGCTTGGTATTGCCTTTAGGTGTTTCGACTATAACAGGCAAATGAGATTCCTTGAGATCCTTCGGTAATTCCACTTGAACAACAACCTGGGTATCTCCAGCTTCCTTGGGAGTTTTATTTGGAACCGGTGCTTTGCCTTTGTTAAGAATCTTTGTTTTCGAAGTGATGCCTGAGAACTCAACTGCAGTAGCCTTATCCAAATGGATTCCCCGGATGGTCAGCTTTACTTTCTCGCCGGGAACTCCCACTATCGGCTGAATCATGGAGATCTTTGGTTCTTCCGGTTTCTTCTTTTTGTCCTTCTTCTGGGCAAATCCCAGGGGGTTCCATTGGCAGATCAAAATAATCAGCAGCCCAATCCACAGGACTCGACTCATGACAGCAGCTCCCGGATATTTTCCCCGCGATCGAGAATCTCCACCGGCCGTCCTTCGGGGTGCTGTAACCAGCCGTGCGGGTTCACGCCGACGGCGTTGTAGATGGTGCAGGCCACATCTGCCGGAGAAATGGGCCGGCGAGTGACGTAAGCACCTTGGGAATCCGTCTGCCCAACCACTTGGCCGCCCGGAACGCCGGCACCTGCAAACAGTAAGGAGGCAGCCCGTCCCCAATGATCGCGTCCGGTATTCTGATTGATGCGCGGGGTTCGTCCAAACTCGCCGAAAACCGCCACCAGAGTGTTATCAAGCAGTCCTCGGTCATGCAAATCTTGTAGGAGAGTAGACAATCCGCGATCGAACTCCGGTAGCTTGCGATTGAGGCCGTTCCAGATATTGGAGTGATGGTCCCAACCCCCGTAGTTGATGGTCACAAACCGAACGTCGTTCTCAATAAGACGCCGAGCTAATAAACATCCCTGGCCGAACGTGTTGCGGCCATAGGTATCCCGCAACCGCACCGGCTCACGGTCGATGACAAAAGCAGAACGAGCTTCGCGGGACATCACCAACCCAGCGGCTCGGTGCTGAAATTCGCTATAGGTTGCCAGCTGGTCGTTTCCTTCGATATCGCGAGCTAAACTATCAACTGCCTGCAATAGCGTTTGCCTACGCTGCAAACTGTTAATCGAGACATTGCCCGGCAACGAAACATCCCGCACACGGAAGTTCCCGGCATTGGGGTCGCCGGTGGCAAACGATTCGTAGCGACCTCCCAGGAAAGCACTCTTCCCTAATTCCCAGGTAAAGGAGGGATTGCGCGGGATCGCCACGTACGGCGGTAGTGAACCTCGAAAGCCAAGCTGATGAGCGACTACCGCCCCAATCGCCGGATAGTCACCGAAGGGGGAGCCAAACCGACCGGAAAGGACCCAGTTGCTGGCAGTCTCGTGATGGTCGTTGCGGTGGGCTCCGGAACGAACGAGAGTTACCTTGTCCATCATGCGGGACATCAAAGGCAGTTTCTCGCTTATCTGAAGTCCTGCTACCTTCGTCCTCATGGGCTGATAAATGCCCCGAACCTCTTCCGGAGCATCCGGCTTGGGATCGAAACTATCGTGATGAGATAGACCGCCGCCTAAAAAGATGAGAATTACCGATCGAGCCCGAGGTTCACCTCGGCTTGAGGAAGCAGTGGCTTCTGCTTGCAGAACGTCTCCTAAAGTTAACCCTGCAACGCCGAGCGTACCTACTCGCAAAAAATCTCGTCGCGACACCCCGTCGCAACGCCTTTGGCTTTTGCCCAAATGAATATCAAACATCCAATCCCCCGGATTAATGATTAAAAGCAAATTCCTTGGAATTTAATACCGCCCAAAATACATCCCGCAAAACTTCGTCGCGGTTGTTTGCCCCGCTGAGAGCATTTCGGATCACACCCAGTTCATGTTTTCTTGGTAGCCGGGATACCGTGTTGAGAAAAATGGTTTCCACAATCTGTTCGTCTGATTTCTTGGATTTTAGCCAAGCTGCTAATTGTCCATTGGAATTTCGGAGTTTTCGTTCGATGGTTTCCCCGCAGTGCAAGTGCAACAATTGCGGCAAGGTCACTTCGCCTTTGCGTTCACAAGCACAGGCAGTCATCCGTTCCGACCGGCCGAATAACTTCAAGAAATAGGAATTGACTGAAGGGTCAGGAACTTGAACCGCCCGAATGCCGGTGGGATAACCTGGGAAGCGTTCGGGCACGCCGGTCGCTTGGGAGAGGGCATCGAGAAAAACTTCTGCGGGTAATCTGCGAGCATAGTAGTGGGAGTAGAATCGCTGGTCTCGCTGATTGCCGGGTTTGGTCTTGGAGCTAAGCTGGTAAGCTCGCGAGTTCAGCATGAGACGGATCATATGTTTAACATCATATTCCTTCTCAATAAACTCCTTATTGAGTGTCTGCCACAAAGCCGGATTGCTCGGCGGATTGCTGGCCCGCAAGTCGTCAACCGGTTCGACTAAGCCGACCGCGAAGAAATGCGCCCACAAGCGGTTTACCATGGCCCCGCTGAAATAATCATTGTCTGGACTGGTATTGCAGTCAGCCAATACTCGGCGAGGAGCTTGATCCGGCTCTACCGGAATCGCTGAACGATCCAAGTGTTGGGGTTTGAGGAACTCTCGAGTTCGCGGCTGCCGCACCCCTACCGGTTTTTTGTTATCGCGCTCATTCCAGGCGGAAACCATCAGCGTTGTTGGCCCCACCTCCGGCCGTTGCCGTTTTAACTTGATCCGGGAAAAGAAAGCAGCGAAGTGGTAATAGTCGTCCTGAGTATACTTCTCTAAAGGGTGATTGTGGCATTGAGCACAGCCTATTCGAGTACCGAGAAACGTTTGCGCTGCTGATGCAACCACCGTCGACTGATGAGCTTCCCTTTCTTCGCCCACTGTTACAATGTAGTATCCCACCGCTGGGTTATCCGCAGTGCTTCCTTTAACGGTAAGAATGTCGCGGGCCAATTCATTCCAAGGCCTATTGCTGGCAATTTGCGACCGCAACCATTGGTGGAAAGACCGCACGCCTTTTGTCCCGCGAACATCGTGATCACTTTCCTTACGGTTTTGCAATAGATCGGCAAACTTCAGGGTCCAGAAATCCACAAACTCCGGCCGCTTTAACAACTCGTCAATCAAAAGGGATCTTTTATTCGGTCGATTTTCTTGCAGAAACGACTGAACTTCATCCCCAGTGGGTAACACACCAATCGTATCCAGGTAAACGCGACGGATAAATTCCTGATCGCTACATAACTCCGATGGTTCGATATGTAAGGCTTTGAGCTTGGCAAATACCTGATTATCAATCAGATTGTTTTTTTGCGAGAAGAGTTCATCAGGGACGGTTTGGTTGTAAGGGGAAGTGAAGAGAGCAACTGCGACTTGCCCTTGAAACATAACACGAACCGCTGTCTCCCCCGGCCGTTTGATCTGAACTTTGCCGTGTGCGTTAACCTCGGCAACACTGCGGTCATTGGCGGCAAATTTCGCCAACCAAGTCACATCTCGCCGGCTACCATCGCTGTATTCTGCCAGTACTAACAGTTGCTGTTCTTCGCCAATCTTAAGGACACGATCTGTCGGCAGGACCACTAGCCGCTCGATTCCGGGGTCTTCTTCTCGCAACCCCGGCGTTCCACTGCGAATCCACCGAGCCAGGGTCTGATATGTTCGGCTCTTTCTGTCAAAAAGCTTACCGCCTTCGTGAGGAATCTCGCCAAGCGGCTTTTTCAGTAGCAAGCTGTCCTCCGATACCAGCGAATTCACCCGCCGGCCCAACTGCTCCCGCGTTAGCCATTTATAGTCCCATTCGGGGGCAAAACCGCGTAGTGACAGGCGAAAACCATTTTGCCCGGAGTTTTTGCCATGACAGGCCCCTTGGTTGCAGCCCATCCGTGTCAGGACAGGTAAAACGTCATTTCTAAAGGAAGGAGATTCCCTTTCACCCGTCTTGATGACAAAAACGGGAATTGTTGTGGACACTCCTTGATAGTCGGCAACAACCTGGGTCATTCCGGCTCCCGCCGCCACACATTCGCGGCCGGTTATCTGAACTACTTTTTCATTCCGGCTTTCAAAACGGACTTCTTCGGTGACATCCCGAATCCGGCCATCCTTTTCGACTGCAAACACAATCAAACTGTGGCGATCCCCGGCTCTTTGCAACTTCACCTGGTCAGGCTGAATAACGATTTTTTCCACTTTTACCTGAGCTTCCAAAGAGGTAGCGGCACAGAGAGTAATCAGGATCCCGATAAGGAAGGAGGTAATCGGTTTGAGCATCAAGTCCTCAGGAAAGTAAGAGGAATGAACAAAGGCGGGATGATTTAGACAACATCTAGATTACAAGGGAAAGGATTTGAAAGCAATTGATTATTAGAAAGGAGCCGATGAGAAAGGAAAATAGCGGCGGGTGGACTTGAACCACCGACACGCGGCTTATGAAGCCGCTGCTCTAACCCCTGAGCTACGCCGCCTAAATTCAAAATTATTAATGGTTTATGTCGAAATAAAGAAATCCTTTCTTTAACCCTTTACACCCGTTGCTACACCAGTAGAATGAATACATGGCCTATCTGTCGTAACCTGACAGGACAAGATAACAGCAACCGTAAATTGAGGAGTACGTTGCCATGACCCATCGCAATTCTATCGAACCTGCAGTTCCGAGCAAGCCCCAGAAACCCAACAAGCCGTATCCCGACTTCCCGCTTTTTCCCCATGCTGCTGGAGTGTGGGCAAAGAAGATTCGCGGCAAATTATATTATTTTGGCAAATGGGATGCTCCCGATGCGGCCTTGGATAAGTACCTTGCACAAAAAGATGACTTGCACGCCGGACGCAAGCCCCGTTGCGACTTAGGTGAATCGACCGTCAAGGAAATCACGAACGAATTTTTGAACGCCAAGAAAGACCTGCAGGAAGCAGGTGAACTGTCCCCCCGAACCTTCGATGATTACATGGTTGTGGCCGAATTGGTTGTCGCAGTATTCGGCAAAAACCGCCTTGTAGCGGATCTGCGTCCGGATGACTTCGCGAACCTGCGGAACAAGCTGGCCCGCAAGTGGGGATACCATCGCTTGTGCAAGGCCATTCAATATACCCGCTCCATTTTCAAGTATGCCCATGATGCCGAACTGATCGACCGTCAAGTAAGGTTTGGCCCGGACTTCAAACGCCCCAGCAGAAAGGCGATGAGACTGCACAAGGCCAAACAGGGTATGAACCTTCTTACCTCCGGTGAAATCCGGCAACTTATCGGTACCGCTGGTCCTGCCCTCAAAACCATGATCTTGCTGGGAATCAACTGTGCGTTCGGCAATGCAGATTGCGGCCAATTGCCCTTGTCTGCCGTTGACTTGGAAACAGGATGGATTGATTTCCCAAGGCCAAAGACGGGGATTCCCCGACGTGCAAAATTATGGCCGGAAACAATTGCTGCTCTGAAGGATTACTTGAGCAAACGTCCGAAGCCAAAGCATGAAGAGGATGCCAGTCTTGTGTTCATCACCAAGTATGGATTCTCATGGTGCAAGGACACAAGTACAAACCCGATTTCGCAAGAGACCGCCAAGCTGCTGCGAAAGCTGGGCATCAATGGCCGCAAAGGGCTTGGCTTTTATACGCTGAGGCATACGTTCAGGACCGTGGCCGACGAAACAAAAGATCAGCCAAGTTGCGACTTCATCATGGGGCACGAGGCTCAGCATATGTCCACAGTCTACCGCGAACGGATCAGCGATGAACGCCTGCAAGCCGTGGCGGACGTAGTTCATGATTGGCTTTTTTTAGATCAGACACTGGCGTTAAATAACAAATGAATCCTTGGCCGGTTGCCGTCCCCGTCGTGGAAAGCGGGATCGGCAATCCGGCCTTTCCACCAAGGAGTACCATTATGTCTAGAAATTCTCATTGCCGGTCCTGCAACTCACCGATAGATGGTGACCATGATATTTGCATGTCCTGCTATCTGCAATTAAGGGAGGAGCGAATGGCGGCACGCCTGAACGCAGCTCGGCACGCAGTTGACGCGGTTGAGAGAGCCGTCGATGAGATCATGAACAAGGCCTTAGAGATTCGCAAACGCGAGGACGTCGAAGCCGCAGAACTGTTGGCCGATGTTATTGAACGCAGACGCGAGGCTTTGACGACCCCGACCGCTGGTCAACCATCCGTGAACGAGCAACCTCGCAAACTGCTCACTGGCTGGCACGAAATTACTGCCGCCCTCGACATGACTTATGGAGATCGCGACAAAATTAAGGATGCGAATAAGTTGTTCGAAGGTCCCATCAGGAATAGTGGTCCAGGAACAAATCCGATGGTCTACCTTGATGGCCTTATCACCTGGTGGAACCGATTGGATCTTAAGCAACAAGAATTAGCCAACCGGCGAGTAGGCGAGAGGCTCTCTGCAGAGGCTCACCACAACTACGGCAGGGACGGTACTGCAGCACCTGAAATCGGTGGTGGTGTAAAAAAACGTCGTAGCGACCGGAAACTCGCCTAAGCAAACTTACCCAAACCTACCTAAACCTGCCGAAACCTCATTTTGCCGTGCCGCTCCTCATGAATTTGTGAGGAGGGCACGGTATGTTTTTATTCCCCGAAGAAATCGACAAACGCATGGGCTGGAAACCTGGACGGGCTGAACGATTGGCCCGCCAGCGACGCCTGCCTTATGTGTTGCTTCCTGATGGGTCGATCCGATTCGATTGGACCACGATTGAACCGCTCATTGTCCGCATACCAGCTGTGGAGGCGGAGTGTCTTCAACCGCTGCGTGTTGTTAGTGAAGAGGCGGTGACTAATGATTCCCAATGACATGTCAACAACAAGTTGGACACCGCCTCAACTTGCAAAGCTGCTGCATGTATCCCCGGAAAAGGTTCGTAATTGGATTAAGACCGGCCAGTTAGGAGCGGTTAATGTTGCTTCTGATTTGTGCCGCCGACCATCGTTTGTGATCTTGGAACATCACTTGGCAGAGTTTGAACAGAAGCGTTCATCAAAGCAGACGCCTAAACCAAAGCGACGCAAAAGGACAAAACAGAAAGGATTTGTAGATTTTTTCCCGGATTAACAAAAAAAACCGCATCCCGACAGTTGCTTGGCGGCGGTTGTCGGAAATAGATATTTCTCGGCGAGTCGTAGGGACCACCAATACCAATGTAACTCCGAAGCGAGTGTTATTCGACACCAGAGAGTTGCAAAAGTGTTAGCTGCCCTCGACCGCAAAGCACGAAATAGAAGGAACATAGTCCGGCGCGCGCCGGAGCGGGTTGACTAAGAAAAAGGACCGCACCGCCGACAAACTGGCAAGCGCGTCGGGATGCGGTTCGGAGATAATCTATG
>CAZPPD010000238.1:0-7865 GCA_964588185.1 uncultured Alcaligenaceae bacterium
GGGTTTCGGCAAGGTGAAAATGGAACGGGAAAGGCAAGAGAAGTAACTCGGGTTCGATTCCTTCACCTCATTGAAAATCGCTCATGATTGGAAATCACAATTGACTGCCATTTTGGGGATTTCAGCCTTTTATCACGATAGTGCCGCAGCACTTATTGTGGATGGCCAAATCATTGCTGCGGCTCAAGAGGAGCGGTTCACTCGCAAAAAACATGATGCCGGTTTTCCCGCACATGCCATTTCCTACTGCTTGTCGGAAGCAAACATCTCCCCGGATGATCTCGGTTACATCGCCTTCTACGAAAAACCACTGCTTAAGTTCGAACGCTTGCTGGAAACCTATCTGGCTTTTGCTCCAAGAGGTTTTGGCAGCTTTTGTCATGCGGTCCCGGTGTGGTTGAAGGAGAAACTGTTTCTTCGCAGGACCATTCGCAAAGGAGTGCGGCAAGAAAAGCGTTGTCCGCTGGTATTTACCGAGCATCACGAAAGCCATGCTGCCAGCGCTTTCTTTGCCGCCCCATTCCCCGAAGCGGCCATCCTTACCCTTGACGGTGTCGGGGAATGGGACACCACCACATGGGGCATCGGCCAAGGGAATCGCTTGCAATTACACGGTCGTTTATCCTTTCCCCATTCTTTGGGATTGCTCTATTCCGCTTTCACTTACTATTGCGGCTTTAAGGTCAACAGCGGGGAATACAAATTGATGGGCTTGGCTCCCTACGGCCAGCCCACGTATGAGAACGCCATCTATCGCCATCTGATTGACGTAAAAGAAGACGGCAGCTTCCGATTAAATATGGACTTTTTTAATTACTGTACCGGATTAACGATGACCTCCCCCAAGTTCCATCAATTGTTGGGAGGACCACCACGGAAACCGGACAGTCCCATCGACCAGCGACACAAGGATCTCGCAGCGAGAATTCAGAAAGTTACCGGGGAAGTAATTTTTCGCTTGGCCCAAAGCATCCATCGACAAACAAAACAAAAAAACTTGGTGTTGGCCGGCGGAGTGGCTTTGAATTGTGTGGCCAATGGCCGTCTATTAGGCGAAGGTCCTTTCGATTCCCTTTGGATCCAACCCGCTGCCGGAGATGCGGGTGGGGCCTTGGGAGCAGCCATGTTTGTCTGGCATCAGCTTCTGGGAAAACCTCGCCTGATTGTGGAATCCGATCGGCAACAAGGGAGCCTCCTTGGTCCAAGCTATTCTTCGTCGGAAATCCAAAGCTTTCTTCAAGCCGAAAAAATCCAGTTTGACCATTACTCGTCCGAAGGAGACCTGGACGAGGTTGTTGCCGAAGCCATTGCCGCTGGGAAAATAGTCGGCTGGTTTCAAGGAAGAATGGAGTATGGTCCACGGGCCCTCGGAAACCGCAGTATTCTGGCAGACCCCAGGAATCCGGAAATGCAATCATCATTGAACCGGAAGATCAAATATCGAGAAAGCTTCCGCCCGTTCGCCCCGGCAGTTCTGGCAGAGCAAGCAATCGACTGGTTTGAACTCCCCGCAAATCAGGAAAGCCCTTACATGCTCTTCACTGCCCAGGTTCGTTCCGGCCATGGAGAAACAATCCCTGCGGTTACCCATGTGGATGGCAGTGCTCGCTTACAGACGGTAGATGCCGTCCGATATCCCCGATTTTACCGTTTGTTGACCGCGTTCTACAGGCGGACAGGTTGTCCAATCCTGATTAGTACCAGCATGAACATCCGCGGTGAACCTATTGTCTGCTCTCCGGAAGATGCCTATCGCTGTTTTCAGGCTACTGAAATGGATATACTTGTTTTGCAAGATTGTTTGCTGAAAAAGTCAGAGCTTTCGCCCAACGAAAAAAGAGAACGGGAGTTGTATGGTCAATCGTTCCCCTTGGATTAAGATTAGCCGGTGGTATAAGGCCGTTCCCAAATCCCATGTTCGCCAATTTGCAACTTTGGGTTTGCTTTTTTGCGGCGGCATTTGCTTGTGGAAATGGCTAAACAACAAAACCTATTATCTCGCTATTGTGTGGGGATTGTCAGGATTGCTGGTTGGATCCTTGGGGCTGATTTTTCCACGATTGCTAAAGCCGGTTTATTTTGGGGCAATGCTGTTGGCTTTCCCGGTTGGTTGGGTGGTATCCCACTTGTTGCTTGCCATTCTCTTCTTCGGGCTAATAACGCCGATGGCTTTGGTTTTTCGTTGGATTGGCCGCGAAGTAATCTCCAAGTGGGGTGATGGCTGCCGAGGAAGTTATTGGACCGTCAAAGCAGAAGTATCAGATCCAAAAAGATATTTGCGACAATATTAAAGGGCGACCGTGGAGAACAAGAAACCCGAGGATTTTGAAACTCAAGCAAAGGAAGATTCCGAACCGGGATTATTGCGTGAGTTCTGGGAATTCCTCGGCGAAAATAGGAAATGGTGGTTGTGGCCGATAATCATCGTGCTACTGGTGTTTGGCCTGCTGATGATCCTGTCAGGGACCGGGGCAGCTCCGTTTATTTACACATTGTTCTAAAATCCTTTAGCCACAAAAACACAAAAAGCACGAAAAGATAAGACTTCTCTCCATGGAAAAATTATGAAAATCAGAGCATTAGTCCTGTTCCTTCTCGCTACTCTCCCGCTTTCCATTTTGGGTCAACCATCGGAACCGCATTTCAACAAGGTCACCGACATCCTTTATCGCGAGGATGCCGCCGAGTCCTCCTATGCCCATCAGCAATGCCGGCTTGATGTTTACTACCCTAAAGGAAAGAAAAGATTCTCCACCATCGTTTGGTTCCATGGCGGTGGTTTAAAAGGGGGAACACGGAAGACAGGAACCAAGTTCGCCGAGCGATTCACCGCGGAAGGGTATGGAGTGGTGCTGGTTAGCTATCGGCTTTCACCAAGGGTGAAATGTCCTGTTTATATCGAAGATGCCGCGGCTTCCATAGCCTGGACATTCAAGAACATCGGCAGATATGGCGGAGATCCCAAGAGGATATTTATATCTGGTCATTCAGCCGGGGGTTACTTAACGGCCATGGTTGGGCTAGATCCGCACTACCTCGCCAAACACAAAATCTCCACGAAGCAAATCGCCGGTCTGATCCCCATAGCTGGTCAAATGGTAACCCATACAACCGTGCGAGCCGAGAAAGGAATTCCTAAAAACCAGCCGGTCATTGATGAGTTTGCACCGGCTTATCATGTTCGCAAGGACGCTCCACCTTGCCTATGTTTTGCCGGTGATAAGGACCTTCCGGCTCGGGCGGAGGAAAACATCTACTTCGCGGCTGCGTTGAAAGCAACCGGCCATTCTCGAGTGGAATGCTTGATCATCAAAGGACGAAATCATGGCTCGATTGCGGGCAAGTTCTCAGAAAAAGACGATGAGGTCACTGCCCATATGCTGAAATTCATGGAAGACTTGTGCCGGTAAGCATTACCCATTTGGTCTTTCTACTTTTCTCTTTGCAGCTTTCAGCAGACTCTTCGTTTTCAAATCTTTGGCTATAAGCAAATTTATGGACCCGTCTTGGGGTTGTAAGGAACAGATGGTTTTTTGTAATGTTTGTAAATTTGTTGAGTGTCAGCCTCCCTCAAATCCTCTCCTGCTTTCCCAGTCTCAGTACCTCGCCCCGATTGAAAATTACTTAACTCCAATCCGCAATTGCGTTTTCGGAAAAATCCTCGAAAATGCCACGGTTTTTGTTCCTCCGGTACTTCCTTTGCGTAAGATTTATCTGCCTTTGGCATCTCATTTCTGAAAGCTCAAGGAGGTTCTAGGATGCAAATCGAATTGTATTGCCCTTCCTGCGATGCCCGTTTTTCCGGTGCCCCGGATGCTCCCGCAATTGAAATCCTGGATCGCATGTTTGATGAAGGTCCTTGGTTTGGTTTGGGAGAAGGGGAAACGTTCGAAGATATGATATTTCATGCCCTTACCGCTCACGGCGACATTCCTTGCCCTTGGTGTGATGAGGCTGTTTGCGTTAGCGAAGAAAGCCTGGGCAAGTTGGCTCAAGAAATGCTCTCGCAATTGTAATCTCCCCGAAGTTTAGCTTCGGTTTTCCATAAATGGTTAACTTAGCGAAGGCGTAGCTTGTGGTGTTTTACCAGGCTGCGCCTTTTGCCATTTGGTGAAAGATCCGACTGGCTTTTTTCCTTCACTCCCCAAATAATAGCTGGCCTTGGTCAGACCTTGTTTGGCAATAGTCTTTGGTTTCAGTGGAAGTTGAATGAATTGGAAAAAGGCCCTCTTTTTTGGAGTTTCGTTCCTCACGTTAATATCCGTGGTACCGGCAGTTGCCCTGGAACCTCCGGCGGAACGGGTGGTTTATTTACTGGGAAGGCTTTCCGAAGAAGAACAAATCTCTCTGACCTCGGCTCTAGCTTCCAAGGGAGAAGCCGGAGTGGTTTTAATTCACAGCCCAATCTACCGCAAAGAAAACCGGCATTTTTTAAACCTGTTTCGACCGAAGCGAATTATTCCGGTGGGTAATTTTTACAGTAGCAGAGAAGACTTGGAGAATTACTACGGATTTCCCACGCAATCCATTCAGCGATGGGAATCCAAAGCAAAACCATGTTCTCTGAGCGATCAGTTATTCCCATCCCCCCAAACTATGGTCATTTCGGTTGCCCACCCAAGAAGGTTCTTCCTACAAGCGGCTTGTTTAGCAGGGACTTTACAGGCACCTTTAATGGTCCTTCCATACTCCAGAACTGAAGATCCAGGTTCATTTTTGCCCAAGAAATGGAAACCACGGAACCTGTTTGTGTGTGGGCCAAAGAAATTCCAATCCTTCTCTAAACGAGTGGTCTTCCTGCAATCAGAGACCGAAATTCAAAAGGAAGTGATAAGACATCTCAAGGGAAAGTTGAAAACGCTGGTAGTAAATAACCCTTCTGGAAACAAGGATCTGTCGAACCTTGCTCCTTGGATAGCAGCGCAAAAACGGGGGCTGCTTTTTCTCACCGAGCCAAGTGGGCGAAATGTATCCCAACTCGTATGCAGCTTTACAAACACCCATCCCGAAGCGGAGATCGATAATGTGTTACTTTTGGGTGATTTATCTGCGCTACCGATGGAACGAAGACGAAATCCGATCTTGTCGGGGAAGGATGCTTTCATTGAGGTGGAACCCCTGACACCAAAAGGAGAAAACCCGGTTTCCTTTGCAGTCGGCCGGGTTTTTCATCCCCGTCCTGAGTTTCTTTGCCTATGGATGGCTCGAAGGCATCTCCTGAATGAGCCTACCAACAGGAGGCAGGCTTTAGTTGCCAGCAACTCCAGCGATTGCCTGCCGCTGATGGAAACCTTCTCCCGAGTTACATCTCGAGAGATTCACAATCATGGAATTCAAACGCATGCTTTGTTTGGCGAGGCAGTAGAAGCTTCAGAATTACGGGCATTGCTTCCCCAGATTGATTTTTTCCTCTGGGAAGGCCATCACAGCAAATTAATCCAGGAATTCGGCGTCCATCGGTGGCGAGAACCAATGAAGCCTTCGTTGGTATTTCTGCAAAGTTGTCTGGCCCTTACCACTCAGAAAGCCCAGCCATTCATCGACAAAGGAGCCGTGGCGGTGATTGGGACTTCCTCGCGAACCTATTCCGCTTCCGGTGGGGCGATTGCTCTATCTTTCTTTGATGCTTTATTGTACGACAGACAATCGGTCGGTAGCTCCCTCCGCCAAGCAAAGAATTTTTTGTTGGCATACAACCGGTTGCAGAAAAAGCGGCTGGGGAGCCCGAGTAAACTTCAAGCGGCTAATCTGCGTGCCGCTTGGGGATTTACCCTTTGGGGCGACCCGACAATTCGATGGGAGTTTCCGGAAAGACCGTTGTTGCCTGCTCTCCGGGCTAAAGTGGATGAGAAAAGCATAACCATCACAATTCCGGATCGCTTTTATTCCCCGGTCACTACGAGTCATTATCTAGCCAAGGTTAAACCCAACACTCGAATGGCCGGGTTGCATTTAAAGAGCTTGGTAAAAGATCGACATCCCATGATTCCGTTGGCCTTTTTTGAAGTTGCTCTGCATTCTCAGAAAACAGGTTGGCAACCAAAGTTAAAAAGCGAACTGTCCGAACGCGACTGGGTTTTCCTGTGGGATTCCCGGCGGAAGGTGGGATACCTGTTGATTCGAGTTCCCGATAAGTCGGCCGAAATCAGATTTCATATGTCTTGGGAAAAATAAGCACCTCTTGGCAATCATCAAGAAATGCTTCTGTGGTCTGTTGGCGGCCGGATGAAGCCGCAATTCCAAATCGAGGCAAGAAATGTCAAGGACGACATTATGCTGTTTCACAGCAGGTAGTTTGACTTTGGTGGCGTTGTTCACCATGGGAGTTCGCTATTTTGTTTTGGGAGATGAGGTCGATCTGCCTGCCGGTCCCAACACTTACCACGTCCAAATCAAAGCCAAGGGAAATACCAACGGAGACGCCCGCCTGCTGATGGTTTGCCCTCTGGATTTCAATCGGCAACACATTTTCAACGAAAAACATCACTCCGATATGCTAAAACCCCGGACCATCGAGTCCCGAAAAGAGGACCGGCGCTTGGTGCAGTGGTCTCCACGGGTTTTGGGAAGGGATGGCCCGTTTGAAGCGGTCTATGAGTTTTATTGCAATGTAAATGTTTCCCATCCCACCAACTCAATGGCAAAACTGGGTAAATCTCTCCGCTCTGCTCCGAAAGGCCGTCAATACTTGGGGGCAGAACCGAGAATCGATCCCAGTCATCCCCTTATCCATGAAGTTGCTTTGGAATTGACCGCGGATGTGACTCGCAGTGTGGACCAGGCCCGCAAGTTGTTTCAATATGTCGAGCAATCGATAGATTCCCTGAAAAATCCGGAAACCAACCCGCAAAGTGCCACCAGTTGTCTGAAAGCCGGTCAGGGCGATGCCGCCGGGCGATGCCGCTTGTTTGTCGCACTATGCCGAAACCGGGGAATTCCCGCCCGGATGGTAGCCGGGTTGAATTTGGAGAATTCCAACACCAAGCGGGAACACGTTTGGGCAGAAGCCTGGGTCGGGGATCACTGGATATCCGTCTGTCCGGTGGGACATTTTTGCGGACGAGTGCCCTCCAATTATTTGGTATTTTGCTACGGGGATATGGCTCTGTGTAAGGGATTTGGCATCAATGATCTGGAATTTTTGTGGGAAATTGAGAACCATAATTCCGCTCAATCGGCTCGGAGAGCCTCTTTGGTCAGACGATTTTTCCAAACCATTAGTCTTTTCAATTTGCCGCCCTCGCAAGCCGGTTTGGTTGAGTTCTTACTTCACTTGCCGCTGGCGACGCTCATCATTTGTGTTTACCGCAATGTGATCGGGTTCCAAAGTTTCGGGACGTTCACTCCGGCTTTGATAGGCTTGGTATTTCGCAGTGTCGAAAGCATCCCGGGGATTGTGATCCTGCTGGTGATTATACTTCTGGGCTGGGGAATGCGGCGGGTACTGGATAAATACAACCTGCTCCAGGTGCCCCGTATGGCTTTCCTGTTAAGTCTGGTGGTAGTCCTTTTGCTGACCGGCCTGATCGTTACCAATCAATTTCATATCGCAAATGCTTCCTATATCTCCCTTTTTCCTCTGGTAATCCTCACAAGTATGATCGAACGCTTTTGGACGTTGGAAACCGAAGACGGGGCCATCAGCTCTTTCAAAACCTTAATGGGAACCTTCATTATGGCCGGAACGGTTAGTTTTGTTGTGAGCATGCCCTCGGTGGGTATTCACCTGTTTCGCTATCCGGAAACACTGCTGATTATTATGGCTGCCCAACTATTGCTGGGGCGCTATACGGGATACCGGTTGGCGGAGATCTTCCGCTTCCGGGACTTCTGGTCCCTCGAGCCCGACGAGCTCGGAAGCACGG
>CAZPPD010000239.1:0-7846 GCA_964588185.1 uncultured Alcaligenaceae bacterium
ACTTACGTCAAAAATCGGGGGTTTTTGCAAGCCGAACTGTAGAAGATGGGTTTAAAGCTATTCATCTTGTTTGAAAATAAAAAGATAGGTATTGTGGGCGAAAATAAAGAATCTCATCACTTCATAGAAGAAAGGGAAACGACAGTGAGAACCAATAGATTGATTAGTCGGGCCCCTTCCTGGTGGGTGCTTTTCCTGGTGCTCATAGCTGCATTTTTCGCCTTCCTTCCGGTGGTACATGCCCAGGTAGCTGCCACTCCAAAACTGGCTTTCAAGTATGATCTCAGCAAAGGCTTTGCCAAGACCAACATTATTGAGCTGCGTCCAAACACCAGTCAAAAGGTTTACCTCTTTGTTAAAAATGTCGGGCCAAATGTATTGAAGGATGTGACCGTCAAGCTAATGAAGGTGAAAGACGACGGCACGGTCCAACAGGTGGCACAAACCAAAGTCGCTCTTGTTGATTCAAACAAAGCCAAGCGCATTATCTTTGCCAAGAAAGAAGAAAAGAAACCGGACACCAAAGAGACAGCAGACAAGAAAAAGAAAATGGCCAAGTTGCCAGGGCCCCCTTTTGAAATTCAAGTTTGGTTTGTGGACCGCAACAATAAAACTTACAAGGAAATGTTGCCGGTTCGCGTAAAAATACCCAGCGAATATGTCGGGATCGAAAATGTCCAATATGATGCCGGTGCCCGGCGGATGACTGCCTTTGCCCGGACGAAGGCCTCGATTTATGGGGAGCCTACTCAAGTACGGCTGATCCTGCGGCCGGATCTGATTCCCGGCCTGAGCCCAATAAAAACCGCCGGTGTTTATCGCCAACTTTTGCCGCAACCCAAGGAGCCGGTCCCCTTGGTCGCCGCGGAACTCAAGTTTCGGGGAGAGCCGCCTCGCTACGGCCGGGTCTACTTTGAAGTCGACGGTTACCAAAGAGCCTATCTGTATACCAACTCTTTCACCGAAGGAAATCCGAAGCAGATGAAAGGAACTCGCCTTCGGGTAGTTGCTCCCCGGTATGCTACTCCTGGTCCCAAACTGCCGATTCGCGTTGAGGTGGACCTCGGCGTTAACGATATTCCGCGGCAGATCCGGACCAATGTCACGGACGAACGCCCGAAACCTCTTCGCCTGGTTGCCGGCTTGGATCTGGCCGGAACGAAACAATTCTTCGCCACGAATAAATACCCCGGCCAGCGGCAGCAAACAGTCTTTTTCAAAGCCGGTCCGGAATTAGAATTCCAGACTCTTGTCAAAGACTGGGTAATCAATCTGGATGCCACGGAATTATTCGGCCAACGCACCATTAGTGCTCAACTGCAGGCGTACAATACTGCCACCGGAAAGTATGAGCCGGTTGCGATAGTGAAGGAACAACTCGATCCCGCTGAGCAAATCCCTTGGCTGGAGGAGACTCCGGAAGGTGCTTCCCGTTTTGCCCCATTGGTCTACCGACCGGATCAGGCGATTTGGGCCACAATTACCCTCGATGGCTCGCCGCCTGAAATCACCTCCTTCGGCGATGTCCTGGCCAAGAAAGGGAAACTGGTGAGAGGAGCCCCCATCCTGGTCACGGCCAAGGGTAATGATCCCCAGTCGGATATTCGCCAAGTGATTTTCTTCACAGGCAAACCCGGCCCCAAGGACGAGATCCCCAAAGAAAGCGTCAAAGTGCTTGGTAGCCCGGTCGCTGGGGGAAACGCCAGGCCGCCTCAAGTCTGGTTGGCAACCCTGCCTTTGGCTACGGATAAAGCCGGCAAGTTTGATATTGGAGTCCGTTTCACCAACGGAGCCGGGCTTTCCAAAACCCGGGTCATCACCCTCAAGTTAGTGGAACCCGATTCCAAAAACGGTAAGGGTGAAGAGAAATCCAAAGGAGCGAAAATTACCGGCAAGGTGGTAGAAGGAGGACTTGCTCAAGCCAATATTCCCGTTTCCTTGACCACTCCCAAAGGAGAACTCAAGGGATTCGCCAAAACCAATGCGGCGGGTGTATTTACCATCAAAAATGTGGAACCGGGGACTTACGCTTTGATTGCTGCCAAGTCGGCTACGCGCACCAGCGGACGGCGATTAGTCCAAGTTCCCGAAGGGGTAAAGGAAGTCAAAGGAGCCGATATCAAATTAACCCGTTGAGTGGGAAGTAGAACTCACTCGGGCTGATTAAAACCGGCAAAACTTCCGGTTTCGCCTTTGAGGGTGGCGATTTTCATGGCGATGACGGTGTCAGCTGCTTTGGCTTTTCGCAAGAGTTCCTTTTCTTGCTGAGAAAGGGCATAACGAAAACGCCGCAGCGCCAATAACAAACAACCCGAAATGATACCAACAGCTATCAGGAATGATGTTCCAAAGCTGAGCATTTGACCGCATCCTGAAGATTACACCAGCCCGGGACTTTAGCCCCGGGCTTTCTCATTGAAAGGGACCAACTCTATTCGTCCTTGCCTCGAGGGTCCAGCCCGGCATTGCGAAAGAGAGTTCCCCCGGTGGTCATGAAGAGGGGCCGATCCCCTTTTTTCGATTCAATTTCCCACCCGGCCAACTTCTCGGGTTTCTTGTTTACCGGATCCCCATGGACCAGGTACCAAATGCGGTTTTCGCCATCGGTGAAGCGTTTGCCGCAACTCCAGTTCTTGGCATCCAACACTTTGCCCTGACTCTTGGCATCGGGAAATTCCTTCCCGGTTACCTTGGGGGCGTCCGGTAAAGTCGTTATCTTTTGGTTGCCGTGATAGACAAACCTCGACGGGTAAATATAAGGCCGAGTCGTAACCCCCCGACCAACTCTACGATTCCGGAGCTGAGCTTCAGCAGATCCGGAGACAATCAGCAAGGCGAGCGCAAGAAGAAAGAAGCGGGTCATTGGCAAGTACCTCCTAGTTCTCCCGATAGAATTACATCCTGGTGAAATGGGATTTGCGTTATTTATGGCGGATGATTTCCAACCATCCTTCGTGCGAGTTTTGCTGGGTTGATTTTCGTTTGGATGGATGTCCCGAAGGCCATTCATCCCGATATTTCCGTTTCTATTAATTCTGCACGGATTAACAGAATTATTCATTATTCCAATTACTACTGTAATTTGGAAAGCAGAATATTGGAAGCAAAAAAGGGGGAAATTGGTGGAAATGTTTAGATCATTTGGAGTTATGTTCACCAGCCGAATTAGTTTTGGAATGGAAAATAAAAACCCGCAGACCTTGAGCCTGCGGGGTTGAGTTCGGTCTACTTTAAACTATTGGACTCGAGCGTGCACTTCCAAGCTGTAAGGTCCCAACTCCGGAATGGAAACGATCTGGCCATAGAGTTCCTGCCCTTGGTTGACGCTGCCGGCCTCAAAGCTGATTTTGATCTTTCCATCCGGGAGATAGCTAACTGACAATCCTTTGGCTTGGCCCTTGCAAGCGCGGTGAACCAGCTTCTCCACATTCCCGACGGAAGGTCTACCCCCGGCATTAGAATCCGGAGTGTAGTTGACCGGAGTTATCGGGGACTGAGGGGGAGTTCCCTTGTCGCTGCTAATTTGCTGGACTTGGTCCACATTCTGATCAATCACAGTTCCGGCTGGAATTCCCAAGCCAGGCTGGCCGCCCGATTGAAGCGTAGTGGTATCCCAAGACACCATGGCGACCGTTTGATACGGCTCCCCAAGTTCCGACAGATTCTCAGAACCTTGCACATACTTCGGGGGAATGGTAATGGTGTCATTTCCACTAGGCACTTCCACTTGAGTCCATACCTCATTTTGGTTTGGCGAGGTGAACTGAGCGGGCTCCGGAGTTCCGTAGGGTTGGTTTGGGTTCAAATCGGCAAACTTGTCGCGAACCTTGGAGCTGGAAATAGGAACTGCGGTCCACTTGTTCTCCCGGGTTTTGTTTACCGAATGTTGTTGCGGCGTAGGCCTTTTCGTGCGGTTGGCTTTCTTCCAAGGAGCTTTGAACGCTTGGGCAAGGCGTTTTCCCAAAGAAGGCTTGCGCGGTGTCTGGACTACCGGTTTGCGGTCACTGCCAAACAGACCCCGGCGTTGCACTTGATTTTTTTCACTGGAAACCGGAACTCCGTTAGGGGTGTTCGGATGATTGATGATTTCTTTCCCTTGGGATTGATAAGCGGGTTGCGGGTGGGGCTGGTCAGGCAACGTTGGGCCTAACTCCTGGTTCTGATCGTAAGAAACCATTTGCGTCATCGAGTTGGAACCGCGATTGAGTTGGCTTCCCGAGAGCTTGTTCACCAGGCTGCTGCAGGTCCGCAAGTTGTGCATTGCCTTGCATATCGTCAATTCCTCGTCCATGGAATTTACCATCCCGGAGAGGGTCACTTGCCCGGTGCTTTTCGCCGAAACTTTTACTCGCCCAACGGCGTCGGGAGCAGCTTGGGAGATTGCCTTGCGAGCCGCATCTTCCAATTCTTTCTCGGAAACCTTACCTCGGGTGCGAACACTCATCCCGGGCACAACCCGAATGCCGTCTTGGACCTTGAAGCCGGCAAGTTGGGAAGCATGACCCAAGACGCGATTCTTGACAACCATATTGGGCACACAGCCATGCACGCTCAATCCAGAAGGCGTCATCTGCACACCCAAGCGCCAGGAAAAAGTGGTCGGATCGGAAAGCCAGGCAAGTTGAATCTTCTTGACCGTCCGCATCAACTGGCCGGATTCCATGGGTGGAGTAAAGGATCCCTTGGCAATCACCTTGCGGGCATTCCCCGAAGATGGTTTCATCGCCCGTTTCCGCGGCTTGGGAGCAGGCTTGGAACTAGGCGGTTTCATAATAGTGCGGAAGAGCTGCCCATGGGCTGCGGGCGAAACAACCAACGCCCAGGCGATCCCCAGGGCCAATCCAGTCCAAATCGCTATCGGGTACGCTTTCCTATTCATAGCAAGTCTCTGGGTTTTGTTAGTAAAGGGACCATCCACGCCGGATCGATCAAGTGCCAAGGCGTGCTTGCCCGCTCGAAATCCGCCGATCCTCAAGCCTCTCAAGTGCTATCGTCCGGAGGATTGGAGCGACTTTAATGGAACTGCGGATTGCTCCGATTGGTAACGCCATCCAGGGAAGATAGGTTATCCTGAAAACCGGGAAAACTCCAGTAGGTGGATCCACCTGCATACGCCTCTGGTAGCGGGATCCGCCAGAATTCAGCCGCGTTAAAATTCACCGCATCCCAGTCAACAATCGGCAATCATCGATCATTCAAAACCGGCAAGCGTAACATTTATGGAGGCGAACAGACTCGGTAAACTGGGGGAAGATTTGTTTTCGGCAATAAACTGCCACTTGAATTGCTTTGTCAGGTTAGGGAAGAAAAAGATGGGCAGGAGTTGTTTCAAAATCTCCTGATTTCAATGCCAATAAGTGCCTATTTCAACAAATGGCCGATTCGTAGCTGCCAATAGGCGTCAACCAGACCTTTTGACATTAAATGACAACTACTGGCACCATTTTCGCCGTCAACTAACGGGTTATGCGGTCATAAAAAACGCCCGGTGTTGGGGGGGTGCACCGGGCGGATCTCCGGAAATACTTCCGGTGATAGGGAAGCCATCTCTTGGTTAGAACAATTCCCGCACGTGGTTGCCGCCGTCGACGATGCGGATTGGGCGGCCTATTGGGGTGATGTTTTCCTTTCGGGGGTTGATGTCCAAGGCGTGGCAGAAGGTGCAGAAGAGATCCGGCACCGAGACCGGGCGGTTGGCGATAGTGGTGCCCGAGTCATTGGTGGAGCCGACGACTCGGCCGCCGCGGATGCCGCAGCCTGCCAATGCCATGTTGAAGGCTCGCGGGTAATGGTCGCGTCCGGTGCGGGCGTTAATTCGTGGAGTGCGGCCGAATTCGCCCATCCAGATGACGAGTGTTCGGTCCAGCATGCCGCGCTCGCGGAGGTCGCGGATCAAGGAACCAAATCCGGGATCTACCTGTTGGACCAGTTGGCCGGTGCGATTGAAGTTATCGGCGTGGGTGTCCCAGTTTCGGGAAACCACCTCGACAAACGTGACTCCGGATTCAACCAATCGCCGGGCGAGCAAGCAACCTTGGCCAAAACTGGTGCGGCCGTAGCGATCGCGGACGGCGTCGCGTTCTTGACTGAGGTCGAAAGCTCGCAAACGCGGACTTTGCACCATCTGCGCGGCCCCGTCATAAAGGTTGCGGTGTTGCCGGACCCGGGTGGCTCCGCCGGAAGAGGCAAAGTCTTGTTCCAGATCTTGCATCAGTGAAAGACGGCGATTGAAGCGGTTATTGTTGATTCCCGAGGGTAACTCGGCATTGTTGGGCATGCGGTCGGGGTCGTTAACCACAAAGGGTGCGAAAGTGTTATCCAAGAAACCGGCGCCGAGACTTGCCAGCCGCACAGCTCCCACGCTGACAAAATGCGGCAGGTCGAATTCCTGAGGAGCAATCTCGCTGGAGACGATCGACCCCAAGGTAGGGTAGCGAACCCCTCCGGCAGGGACATAACCGGTGTGCATTTGATAGACGGCTCGCGGATGGGCACCTTCGCGGTTGTTCATGGAGCGGATGATGGAGATGTGCTCCATTTCCCGAGCCACGTTGGTCCAGCCTTGGGCAATGCGGATGCCGTTGACGGCGGTGTTGATGGCTTCGGTCGGTCCGCCGGTGCGGGTGCCGGGCTTGGGGTCGAAGGTTTCAAATTGGCTGGGACCACCTTGCATAAACAGCAGGATGACTGCTTTGCCTTGGCGACGAAGTTCATCGGCTTGGAGGGTCAAGGCGTCTTTCCACCCGAGCATGCCGAGGGCCGCCGCGCCGGCTCCGACGCTTTTGACGAAACTGCGGCGGTTGACGATGCCTTGGCGATTGGTTTGCACATGCATAAGATTTTGGATTGCCATTTGGGTTCTTTCCTTTTTCATCTGAATGATTTGGGATTCCAGTCAAAGTCAACAAAGCTGAATTCCGGCGAATTCAGCTACCAGATCAGCGTTTGGTTTGGAATTCCGTGGAGTTAATCAGGACCCAGAGGATGTCCTCAAAGGCTTCGGCCCGATTGCCGACTTTTTGGATATAGGAAACACAACGGGTCATTTCTCTCTGCGTTGGCCGTCGTCCCAGGGAACGCAGGTAAAGGATTTCCAAAGCCTTTTGGTCTTTGGGGTAAGCCTTGAGGATCCGCCCCAGCAAGTTGGTTCCGGTCGCCTTGATCTTTTGGTTTAAAGTCGGGTTGTTCATCAGGAGCAAGGCTTGGGAAATTGTGCCTTCCACTTCTTCCGGTTTGGTGGACGGATCAAAGTTAAACTCTTGGAGGAATTGGAATTCCAAGCCCCGGAAACGGGCATAAGGATTTCCCCGGCCATAAAAGCGGGTGTTGTCCAGCCTGCCGAGGACGCCTTCGAGGGATTGCCACATGGCATTGGCTCGCAAGCGGGTCGGATAATTGGCGGCGAATAGTAAATGCTGGTCGGTAGACTTACCCAAGCGGATTTGCCGCTGATAAGAATCGGTGTTCATGACCACCCGCAGGAATTCCTTGATGTCATAATCGGATCCCCGAAAAGAACCGGCCAGCCGCGTGATCAACTTCGGCATTACCGCTTCCCGTTGTGGTCCCAAATCATCGATTGGTTTGTAGAAAGATTGGCCCATCAACTCGCCCCACATGCGGTTGACGAAGGCTGCGGCAAAATAAGGATTCTCTTTGGAGGTAATGGAGTCAGCCAAGGATTTCCGCCGTTGAAGGTCCGACAGTCTTCTGCCGGGTCCAGTGCCATCCAGGAATTTGGGAGCAATGTAGGTCCTTTTGCCGGGATTGTTGAGGTCTTGCATCTGGTGTTCGCCGAATCGCAGAGAGACCAGCTTGATTCCGGCCAACTTGCAGATTTTCCGGA
>CAZPPD010000240.1:0-7820 GCA_964588185.1 uncultured Alcaligenaceae bacterium
GCTCCCGGGCCAAACGGTCAAAACCGGCTTGGATAATGGATTCGGTTGCTCTTTGCCAAGGACCCGGAGTAACGCGGGCACATAAGGCCCATTTTTCCGCAGGGGCGGTGTCCCGTTCCACCAAATAACAGCCGGACCTTTCGACGGCGTTGATCAGCCCTTTATCCCGGAGAACTTGCAAAGCCCGTGAAGCAGTAACCACTGAAACTTTATGCTCCGCTGCGATGCCGCGAACACTGGGGATTTTGCCGTTCTCCCAAAATCCGGCATTGATTTGTTTTTCAATTTCCTGCGAGATCTGTAAATATTTTGGCAAAGAGGGATTCATATTAACCACTCAGTTTTTGAGTCCTGAATGAGGTTCAAAAGACAAAGAACAAGAAATTAGTGTATAGGACAATTTTAAAGAGTCTAGCGGTATGTATAGTACAAAACAAAAAGAAATGTGGGAAATATCGCCATGGAGTTTGATTACGAATGCCAAATAACATCTAAGCAGCTAAGGTAGCAGCGGGCATTGAGATTCAACTAAGCAGATACATTTTGGCGATGGAAAAGTAGATAATGATCCCGGTTACGTCTACCAGCGTGGCCACAAAAGGATTGGAGGCAATTCCCGGATCTACTCCGATTCTGGCAAAGATCAACGGCAACATGGCACCGACAATGGTTCCCCACAGACAGATCCCGATTACTGCCTGTGAAATAACAGAAGCGAGCAGGATGGGTTCCGTTTTGGTTCCGGTAGGATTTTCCAGCAGGTTCTCCGGGGTGAAGTAAGCCAAAACGAACCCCAACAATCCTAAAGTTAATCCCATTGCAATCCCCATCAGCACTTCGTGACGAAGAACTCGCCACCAGTCCCGATAGGTAATTTGATTGAGAGCCAACGCCCGGGTGATCAGCGTGACGGCTTGGGATCCGGAGTTCCCTCCGGTGGAAATACAAAGGGGAATGAAGAGATTCAGAACCACAATAGCGGCGATGGCATTTTGGAACTGAGCCAAGGCCATACAAGTCAGAATCCCCCCCATAAACAAACAGGCAAGCCAAAATACTCGACTGCGCCACACCAAAAAGAAATTGGCTTCCAGGTAATTCTCCGCAATAGGACCCACTGCACCCATGCGGTGGACGTCTTCGGTCGCTTCTTCCACCACCACGTCGATGACATCGTCATAGGTTACAATGCCCACCAGGCGGCGGTCATCATCCAAGACGGGGATGGCGATCAAGTCATAGCGGGCCATTTCCTGGGCAACATGCTCGCGGTCATCGCGAACGTTGACCCAAAGCGGATCGTGATCCATCAGCTTGCTGACGACGGTTTGCCGTGGGGCCAGGATCAGATCCCGGAGGCTCACCACTCCTTGCAAGCGGCGGTCACTATCCAAGACGAAGACATAGTAAATGGTTTCACTGTCCGGGGCTTGGAGGCGGAGTCGATCCAAAGCCTCGGCAATAGTAATATTGGCGGGAAGCCAGGCGTAGTCCGTGGTCATGATGGCGCCGGCGGTGTTTTCCTCGTGCGATGCCAGCATGGCCATGTCCCGGCGGTCTGCTTCATCCACCAAGCGCAATAAACTATCCGCTACCCGGGGCATCAACCGCCGCAAGAGATCGGCGCGGTCGTCCGCAGACATCTTTTCCAGCAAGCTGGCCATGTGTTGGCGGCCGGTGCCTTCGACCAATTGCACCTGCCATTCAATGGGGAAGTATTCGAATATGGCCGCTTGGTTGCGAACGTTGGTGTGCTTTAGAAAACGCCAGACATCTTCTTCCGAAAACTCATCGGTCAACGTCTCCGCCACGGTTGCCGGATGGAGCGTTTCGCAGAAAGCTTTCATTCCCTCATCATCGTTTTCCCGAAGCATGAGATGGACTTCTGGTCCAAAAAGCAAATGAACCATAAGCATGCTTCCATTCTTCTAAATGTTTTGGATACATCCATGGAAGGTTGAGGCGGCTGCCGGATTTCCCATCAGCAACTGCCTCAGCCTCCCATCCTAATGGCTGTGGGCCTAACTGTATTATTCGGAGGCAATGTCAAAAATAAAATTGTCAATCAACCGGGTTTCCCCGAAATAAACGGCTAGGGCAACCAGTATCTCTCCCCTTAGTTGATTGACCGGCATTAAGGTTTTGTGGTCCACCACGGCGACATAATCAATTCGAGCTCCCGGAGTGGAGGCTAGCCGTTGTGTAAGGACTTGCTTGAGGAGACCGGCATTGCGTTCTCCATTTTCAATTCGTTGCCGGGCGTCTTCAAGAGCATGGAAAAGAGCAGTAGCATGTTGCCGTTGGTTCCGATCAAGATATTGATTGCGGGAACTCATGGCCAGACCATCCGGCTCCCGAACGATAGGAAGGACACTTAATTCCACCGGTACGTTCAGATCTTTTACCATTTGCTGCAATATTCGGGCTTGCTGGGCATCCTTTTGGCCGAAGTAAGCTTTATGCGGAGCAACGATGTTCAGGAGCTTCAAAACAATTGTAGTTACCCCGCGGAAATGGGTTGGCCGCGTGACGCCGCACAGGAAATCTTGTAAATCCTTGACCTCCACATACGTGGAAAATCCTTCAGGGTATATTTCCTTTGGAGATGGGTAAAAGACCACGTCAACTTTTTCTTGTCCACAGACCTCCAAATCCTGTTCCAACTTGCGGGGGTATTTATCCAGATCTTCCCTTGGGCCGAATTGAGTTGGGTTCACGAAAATGCTGACCACCACACAGTCCGTCTCCTGCCGAGCTGCGCGGATCAAACTTTGATGGCCATCATGGAGAGCCCCCATTGTTGGGACCAGACCGATGGTTTTGCCTTGGTCCCGAACCGGAGCAAGATGAGTGCGGGTTTCCTCAATGGATTTGGCCAGATAAGGGCTCATGCACTGCTCCTTGCCAATTCCTGGCCGATATTTCCCAGCGAAACGAAGTCTAAATGACGGTAGACCTCTTGAGTTTTGGAAAGGAAGTCGAGCCTAATCAGTTTTCTGGGAGACTAACTTTGGAATTTCCTTGGCTATTTCATTGATGGCCTGCTCGTTTAATTCTCCCTCACGAAACGAAAAGTTTGCCTGGACTTTTTGATTAACTGACAAGAGAACGGTCACGTCGGCTTTTTTGGACAGAAGGTAGGTGGGAGGGCCGGTAAGATCTTCAAAAATAGCCAATGGAACATTACGAATGGCATTATTCTTGCCCCAAGCTATCACTTTAGGATCAAACGCCGATTGATTCTTGTGTAGGAAGGTGACCCAACCGGTAAGATCCTCGTTCTTGGCCACAGCCTGATCAATCTTCTGCACCAACTTCCCCAAGGAGTCGGTTAAAGAGCGGGCAAACACAATGACAATCGGCCGATCTCCTGCTTCACAAATATAGCAGTGAAGGGTTCCCCTCTCCTTGCCGACACTAACGATAGCGGTGTATGGACCGGGCCGTCGACCCGGCTTTAATCCGGATTGGAGGGTCGTTTGAGCAAAGCAAATATTAATGGAAAGCAAGCACAGGAATACCGGCACTAGGATTCGAACGGCCTTATTAACCATGGGAAAACCACCTTCAACTGGATTGAATTATCTCATATTAAGATATCTTCGGACAGGAAGCCTCCCGGTTCAACCGGAAATCTTGTACATGGGATCTCTTCCACGCAGAATCCCATTCGGAAAGGATGAGAAAGGTAAGTTAGGCAGGAAGTTCCCATGCCTCTCCGTATGGCATGGGAACACTGAGGTCTGGCTATTTGGAGCAAAATTCGAATTTTCGTTTCTTCAGCCGATTCGAGATTCGTTCCACGATGTTGGAATGAATTTGACTGACGCGTGATTCACTGAGATCCAGAGTTGCCCCGATCTCTTTCATCGTCATCTCTTCGTAGTAATAGAGAGTAATAATCTGGCGCTCGCTTTGGCTTAGTCCCGATGTTACTATCTCCTTGAGGTCCCGATTCTGTAGTCTGTCGGATGGGTCTTGGGAATGCTTGTCTTCGAGAATATCAATTTCCCTCAGGTCTTTGTAGCTCTCGGCTTCCACCCGTTCGGTGTTCAGGCTGACCAGGCCAATTGTGGCGACGTTTTTGTGCATGCGCTGAAATTCGTCCAGGGTGATATTCAAGCGATGGGCCATTTCTTCCGGCTCCGGTGACCGCCCCAGTTCGGCCTCCAGGGCTACCCGCGCCCGCATCAATTTGTTTTGTTCGCTGCGAACCCGTCTGGGCACCCAGTCCATGGAACGGAGTTCATCCAGCATGGCCCCGCGAATACGCGGCACACAAAAGGTCTTGAATTTAACGCCTCGGCTGAGGTCAAAGGATTTGATGGCATCCATCAGTCCGAATACGCCGACACTAATGAGATCATCCAAGTCCACCCCATCGTGCAAGCGGGCCCAAACGCGTTCAGCATTCATCTTTACCAAGGGAAAATAATATTCAATCAAGCGATTGCGGAGTTCCAGGGTGGGGGCGGTTTTGTATTCTTGCCACATACTTTGGATATTCACTTCAGCTTGCGAAACCATTGTGCATCCTCCCAGATGAAAATCATGGTCAAGACTTGTGGTGCGCAAAACCTCCGCGGCAACGAAAAGAACGAGTCTTGAACGCCGGCAATCAACGTCGTTACGCAGAATGGTTTTGGCAAAAATTAGTTTTCTGGAGCAGCAGAAGTGACTTTGATAAACGCTTCCTTTCCTTCTCGGCCTTATTTTTCCCGTCCATTAAAGAATTCGCAAAATTGTTGTTAAATTGCTTCCATCCGTTTCCTTGGAACCTCCGTGGGCCATATCAAGGTTGTAGAGGAGAAATAATTGCAACTAAAATGAATTCATTCGGCATTTTGACTCGCAAAAATGCATAACTTAGTGGTCCTTGTTTCCTGGTGGCTTGTGAGGCAAATTCGTCAATGCTCTCAGGTAAAAGTTGGGTTCATGCTTTCGGCCGGGCTACTATTTAGCTCTTACCTCTGGCAAGCACGGTGGGCCCGACGTTATTTTTGGCAAAAAAGCCAAAGGGTCGGACCGAATGCAGGGCACTCATATTATTCTTCCAGGTTTCTATGGTAGTACTCCGGAACCACTGCTTTCTGACACGAAAAAAGCCGGAATTTGCGAATAATTTCAAATAGTGAAAAATTTCCGATAAATCTCGTTATTCCCTGCAAGATCCGCGCTTCCTCCGGGTACCAATAATATGCAGAAGGACTTTGACTCAAAAACGCATTCGACTTTGTTGATTCGACTCCGAGATTTGGATGACAAGGAGGCCTGGAATGAATTTATAGACCGCTATGCTCCGAAAATATATGGCTGGTGCCGCAAGTACAATTTGCAGGAAGCGGATGCCGCGGATGTTACCCAGGATGTTCTCAGCCGATTGGTGAAAGCGATTCGCTCGTTTGCCTATGATCGGGATCGAGGGAGTTTCCGCGGCTGGCTCAAAACCATCACCAAAAATTTGATCCGTGACCTCGCCCAATCGTGGACCCGCCCGGGACGCGGGTCGGGGGATACCCAAGTTTTATTGGATTTGCAAGCGTTGCAAGGACCGAATGCCTTGAAGAATCTCGCCTCGGAACTGGAAGCAGAAGCCGAGCGCGAGCTTCTTCGGGAAGCCGAAGAACGGGTGAAATTGCGGGTGCTGCCTCGCACCTGGCAAGCCTACCAACAATCGGCGGTGCATTTGAAACCCGCTGCCGAGGTCGCCAAGGACTTGGCCATTTCGGTAGCCGATGTCTACGTGGCGAAATCCCGAGTCATTAAAATGATCCGCCAAGAAATAGAGAAACTCAATCAAGATGAATAAAAATAAGCCCCTATGCCCGCCTGCGGAAAAACTTGCCGATCTGCTTTCGGAAGAAACCGAGACTTCGGCAACTGCTAATGCCCGGGAACATATCAGCCATTGTTCCCTCTGTCAGGAAAGACTGGAACGCATCACCAACAACATGGCAGCGATCCTGAACCGTCCGGGGAGAGAAGGCGTTTCCGAATCGGAACGGGAGGCTGCTCTGGAAGAATTAATCCAAAGGCTCCGGCGAACCCCTCCAGAAGATGCGGTTACTTTGAATCTCCGCTATAGCACTGAGCCGGACACCCATGTTCCCTTTTCGTTCCCTTCGCCGCCAACCGACGAAGCTCCCTTGGGTGAACTTGGCTCGTTCCAAATTCTGGAGCCTCTGGGCAATGGCACCACGGGCTTGGTGTTCCTGGCTCGGGACAAAAAGCTGAATCGCAAAGTTGCCATCAAGATTATGCGGCCGGAGTTGGTGGCTTATACCAATGCTTGCGCCCGCTTTGAACGGGAGGCTCGCTTGGCCGCCTCCGTGCGGCACCGCAATATTGTGGCCGTATTTGATGTCGGCAAAGAACCCGATTTCCCGCCTTTCCTGGTGATGGAATTCATTGCCGGCAAATCCCTCAGTGAGATCCTGAAAGAAGGAGAGGCTACATCTCTCCGCGAACAGGTAGCCATCGTGCATCAGATCGCCCTTGGCTTAACCGCTGCTCATGAGCACGGTCTGGTCCACCGGGATATCAAGCCTTCCAACATCCTGTTAGCCGAGGGTTCCGGGGAAGCCAAGATTTCCGACTTTGGGTTGGCGATTCAAGCCAATGCCGATATCACCTTGACCCAAGAAGGTCAGGTTCTGGGTACCCCCGCTTACATGAGCCCGGAGCAAGCATCCGGAAACAGCCATCAGGTCGATTCCCGGAGCGACATCTACAGCTTGGGAGTAGTGCTTTACCAGTTATTAGGCGGCAGGCCGCCCTTTGACGGCTGCACTCGGGAGGTTCTCTACCAGATCATCCACGAGGAACCAAAGCCGCTACGGATATGGAATAATCGGATTCCCCGCGATCTGGAAGCCATTACCATGAAGTGTCTGGCCAAGGACCCCGCGGAACGGTATCCGTCTTCCAAAGAATTGGCCCAGGACATGCAGAGGTGGCTGAATGGAGAACCGGTCCGCTTGCCAAAAGCCGGCTTTCTTTACCGGTCGGGCAAATGGTTGCGGCGAAAGCAAAAAGCCATTGCCCTGGGTTGCCTGGGTTTGGTGTTGTTGCTGGTTGCTGCTTTTGGGGTGACCGCCGCCCTTCGCCAATATCGGCACCGGCAGCAACTCGAAGAGTTCTCCCAGCAAAGAAACCTGCTGATCTCTTGGCAACGCAAGGGGGAGCAGAGCCTGAACCGCAAAGAATACCAAAAAGCCCGGCGGCAGTTGCAGAAAGCCAGAACAATTGCCGAGACACTGGTAAAAGTTCATCCCAAGCATCTTCAACTGAAAGAGGATTTGATTCTTCTTTACCAGCAATTGGGAGAGACCGCGCATAAATTAAATGAGGATTCTCAAGCGGAAAAGTATTACAAAGCCGGGATGGAACTGGCATTGGCCTGGTGGGAAACTGATAAGAAGGGTCCGGCGAGAAATCTCCTGGCCTCCACTTATCTTGGATTGGGAAAAGTATGCAAAGAACCTTACGCCGGCTATTACTTGCGGCTGGCAATTCAATCTTTTGAAGAGCTGGAAAACGAAAGGCAGAACGATCCGCGGATTACCCAAGCCCGGGAAGAACAGTTCACTGGAATTCCCAAATCAGATCTCTTGAAGATTAACCTGCTTTTGCTGCCTCTGCACTCCTTGGTACAAAAACACCAACACCGGGAGATCAAGGAAATCGCCGAAACTCTCGATGTGGGCGTCGAGGACGTGGGGGAAGATCGCCTCCGCACGCTCGGGAGCAGGGGCCGTCGACGGCCTGTGGTCGAGCACCCAGGCGCCGAACTCGCGCTCCTCCTCGTCCGGGAAGTAGCC
>CAZPPD010000241.1:0-7812 GCA_964588185.1 uncultured Alcaligenaceae bacterium
GCCACCGTTTTATCATCACACCCGCCCTTAGGCAGCGGCAGCGCCAGCGGTAAGGGCACAGGGGTAAAATCAAACCCGCCCGGAGGCAGCGGCAGCGGCAGCGGGAAAGGCAACGGATTCACTTCTCTGGGCAGAGGCAAATCCCCTCCCCATGGCGGAATAGGTCCAGGTAACGGAATTGGATCGAAATCACCCGGAAACGGTAGTTGGTCTAATCCATCAGACGGCAGGGGGAATGGCAGCGGCAATGGATTTGGTGGAAAGGGCAAGGGTGGCAAAGGTAGTGATTCCCCCGGCAATGGCGGAAGAAGACCGAATCCATCGGATGGCAGCGGCAGAGGTTGCGGAAAAGGCGGCAGTGGTAGCGGCAAAGGTTGTGGGAAACCTCCTCTCGGGGAAGGCAAAAGGGCATCAAATTCACCCGGCGAAGGCAAGGGGGGAATCGGGCCAGGGAACGGGAATGGGACCGGCTCATTTGGAAGAAGCCCAACATCCCAGCCTCCCGGGGGAACCGGAATCGGAGGTTGAATTGGGCCACCAGGATTGGGCAACGGGATCGGGTTTCCATCGGAATCCACACATTCCAGTTGGCAGAGATTTTCATTGTTTTCCGTGAAGAGATCATTCTGGTTCAAAGGGATAGGCAAGACTTCATCGCCCAAATCGGTAATGATTTGAATTTGGTTTTCGTTATTGGGACTGGAGCCCGATTGTCCAACCGAAAAATCTTCAGTAGTAAGAATAGGGCCATCTAATATTTCCGCGTCCGAAGACCAAAGGGATTGATAAGGATCAACTCCCACGCCGCAGGAGGTCTGCAGTGGAGAAGTAGAAAGAACGGTTCGTTCTTCCAAGGATTCCAAGGACAAAAGAGTTCGTTTGCGAATCATGGTAAACTCCCAAGTTAAGAAGGTTGGTTGTTGAAATGGTGGTGGTGTTCACCAAGGAAATTGCATTTCTCTGGGAGGGCGGACAAAAAAACGGAATTTTTCCCCGGAAATAAGATTGGAGTAAGAGAATTTAGGACTTTACGTCCAAATGGTGGTGTTACTTGGCGGAAATTGGGAAGTTTTGAATATTACCGTACTTAAATAAGGTCCCGAATTATGGAGTCATCCACGCGAAAAAACAAATCCATTACATATGTTAGAATCGCTATCCTTACGTTGATTGTGGGAATTGCCATTTTCGGATACATGCAATACGGCAAATATTTGTCTTTGGAAAACTTGGCGAACCAGGAAGCAAGGCTGCGGGAGATTCAGCAGGACAATCCCATTCTGGTTTACGGCATTGCCTTTCTGATTTATGTGGCCGTTACAGGCCTATCGTTGCCGGGAGCCACCGTATTAACCTTGGTTTACGGCTGGTACTTTAAATTTCTTCGCGGATTGGTCCTGGTTAGTTTTGCCTCCACAACCGGGGCAACTCTCGCTTTCCTGTTAAGCCGTTATCTGTTGCGGGACTTTGTGCAAAACCGATTCGGCGAACGGCTAAAAACATTCAATGAAAATCTGGAAAAGGAAGGCGCTTTTTATCTGTTCAGCCTTCGTCTCATCCCCGCCGTACCCTTTTTCGTAATCAACGTGGTAATGGGCCTAACTCCCATGAAAACCCGCACGTTTTGGTGGGTCAGTCAAGTAGGCATGCTCGCCGGAACGATGATCTACGTTTATGCCGGTTCGGTCGTGCCGAGTCTGCAGAGGTTGGCCGAGGAAGGCATTAATGCCGTGTTTACTCCCGGACAAATCGTACAAATCACCTTTGCGTTTGTATTGCTCGGTCTCACTCCGTTAATCATTAGGCAGTTGCTGAAACTGTTTCGTAAGAAACCAATTGAGGAGAAAGTTTAAGAATGGATCATCAAACTGTTTCAGAAACCAATACCCAAATCGCCAAACCAACTGATCTGTCAACGATTGTTCCCCTTCAACCGTACGACAGCCACAACCAGAAGTTGGAAGCTAACGTCCATCCGCCGGGCTGGGTGAATCCAACACCAACCGGGCGATATAACCTGGTAGTCATCGGAGCCGGAACAGCGGGGTTGGTAACATCGGCAGTGGCCGCCGGATTGGGAGGGAAGGTGGCCCTGATCGAACGGGAACTTATGGGCGGCGATTGTTTGAATGTAGGTTGTGTCCCTTCCAAGGGAATCATCAGTCCTGCGCGTATCGCTGCAACCGTTCGAGATGCAGGCCGTTTTGGCATCGAGGTCCCGGAAGGTTGGCAGGTTAACTTTAGAGCCGTTATGGAGCGCATGCGGAACCTGCGGGCGAGCATCAGCCCAAATGATTCCGCGGCCCGGTTTCGTGATCTCGGTGTTGATGTATACCTTGGCTCGGCAAAATTCACCTGCAAGGATTCCATCGAGGTGGCGGGTCAAGAATTGAAGTTCAAGCGTGCTGTCATTGCTACTGGTGGCCGTGCGGCCAAGCTACCCATTCCCGGTTTTGATGAGATAAAACCCCTGACCAATGAGTCCATCTTTTCCCTGACAGAACTTCCCCGGCGGTTAACGGTCATTGGCGGCGGTCCCATCGGAACCGAGATGGCCCAGACGTTCGGTCGATTTGGTTCCCAAGTAACGCAAATCGAACAAGGCAGCCATATTCTTGCGCGGGAGGAAGAGGACGCGGTTTTGATCGTCCAAAAGGCTATGGCGGCTGACGGAGTTCGCTTTGTTTTTAATGCGGAGGTCAAACGTTTTGAGATGCGCGGACAGGAAAAAGTGACCTACTTCGAAATCGATGGCCGGGAACAGGAGGTTGTTGCAGATGAGATCCTGATTGGCATCGGCCGCACACCGAATGTGGACAACTTGGGCTTGGAAACCGTGGGCGTTCAGTTCGATCTGCAGAAGGGGGTTGAAGTGAACGATTACTTACAAACCACCAACCCAAGGATTTATGCCGCCGGAGATGTGGCTTCAAAATACAAGTTTACTCACGCCGCCGATTTTATGGCGAGAAATGTAATTCAGAATGCTTTGTTTCGGGGTCGAAAAAAGGTGAGTTCCTTGGTTATTCCCTGGTGCACTTACACGTCTCCAGAACTGGCCCATGTCGGTCTAAATCCCAAGGAAGCAGAGCGCCAAGGAATTGAGATCGACACTTACACCCAAGAGCTTGCGGAGGTAGACCGGGCCATCCTGGAAGGAACCACCGAGGGATTTGTACGTGTCCATGTTGGCAAAGGGACTGATAAAATTGTCGGGGCAACTATTGTAGCGGAAAACGCGGGGGACATGATCGGCGAAATCAGTTTGGCGATGACTCACAATTTAGGTTTGAAGAAGATCGGGTCGGCCATTCACCCGTATCCAACACAAGCCGAGGCAATCCGCAAACTGGGCGATCAATACAGTCGTACGCGTTTGACCCCTTTCATCCAAAAACTGTTCCGTTGGTGGTTGGCGTGGACGCGATAGGATTTCTGGCCTAAAAACATACTTTCGGGCCGGTTTAACAAGGGGCGAATGGTCATCAGTACCGGAAGGAAAGATGCCACCTTGTTTTAATGTTTATTACCTTGGGATCCATGACAGTGATTTATGTTGCACGGAGAAAGAAATGAATGCGGACATCGACGACCGAAGTTGCAAGGAATTAGAGTGGTTTATCCGCGGCTTAAAGAAACGCAACCCGGGTGAACATGAGTTTCACCAGGCAGTGGAGGAAGTGGCTCAAACACTGATGCCATTCATTTTGGATAATCCCAAATACCAGGAGGCGCAAATCCTCGAACGGATGACCGAACCGGATCGCATCGTGATTTTCCGCGTCACCTGGGAAGATGACCAGGGCAATATCCGCGCCAACCGCGCGTGGCGAGTGCAATTCAATAACTCCATTGGCCCCTACAAGGGCGGTTTGCGATTTCATCCCACAGTTACCCAGAGTGTGTTGAAATTCCTTGGCTTTGAGCAGGTCTTCAAGAATAGCCTGATCGGTTTACCCATGGGCGGGGCCAAGGGAGGTGCAAACTTCAATTCCAAAGGCAAAAGCGACCGTGAAGTAATGCGCTTCTGCCAATCGCTCATGATTGAACTTCATCGCCACATTGGCGAGGATACCGATGTTCCCGCCGGGGATATTGGTGTGGGCTCCCGCGAGATCAGTTATCTTTTTGGCCAATACAAACGGCTATCCAATCGATTTGTCGGCACGCTGACTGGAAAAGGGCTTGCCTTTGGCGGCAGTCTGGTCCGAACCGAAGCAACAGGATATGGCTGTGTCTACTTTTGCGAAAACATGTTCAACAAGATTGGCAGTAGCATCAAAGGAAAAACCGTTGGCGTTTCCGGTTCGGGAAATGTTGCCATCTACGCAGTCGAAAAAGCCACCGAACTTGGGGCCAAAGTAATTACCATGTCCGACTCATCCGGTTTTGTTCATGCCCCCGATGGTATCGATGAGGACAAACTGGCATTCATCAAAGATCTCAAAGAAGTTCGTCGCGGTCGTATCGGTGAGTATGCGGAAAAATTCAGTTCGGCAACCTTCTACAAGGGCCAAAAACCTTGGAGAGTTCCGGTTGACGTGGCAATGCCCTGCGCCACGCAAAACGAAATCAGTGAGGAGGATGCCAATATTCTCCTTGGGAACGGCGTTAAAGCGGTTTGCGAAGGTGCGAATATGCCCACCGAACTTGCCGGAGCCCACGCCTTTACAAAAAGCAAAATCCTTTATGGCCCGGCAAAAGCGGCTAATGCCGGTGGAGTTGCCGTCTCCGGTTTGGAACAAAGCCAGAATGCTTTACGCCTCTCCTGGAGCCGGGAAGAAGTAGATTCCCGCCTGCAAAAAATCATGAAAGACATCCACCAAAAGTGTGTCAATCACGGCAATCAATCGAATGGCTTCGTCGATTATGTGAAAGGTGCAAACATCGCCGGGTTCATTAAAGTAGCGGAAGCCATGCTGGCTTATGGGGCGGTTTAGGAATTTTTATTAACGAACGGGAAAAACGATGCGTTTTGATTTTCAGAATAGGCAGGGTCAGACGTTGGCCGGCAAATTGGATTTACCCCCAACCTCTCCTCAAGCTTATGCAATATTTGCCCACTGCTTCACCTGTTCCAAGAACCTCACGGCCGTAACTCGCATATCCCGAGAATTGGCGAATCAGGGCTTTGGGGTGTTTCGATTTGATTTCACCGGCTTGGGGAACAGTGAAGGGGATTTCGCCAACTCGAATTTTTCTTCCAACGTTACGGACCTACTCGATGCTGCTAATGCTTTGCGCGAAAACCATCAAGCTCCCTCGTTACTGGTCGGACATAGCTTGGGGGGAGCTGCCGTATTGATGGCGGCGGCAGAATTGTCCGAAGTCAAAGCAGTGGCCACAATTGGTGCACCGAGTGAACCGGCCCATGTCACCCATCTCTTCGGGGATGCAGTCGCCAAAATCGAAGCCGAAGGTTCTGCGGCTATCCGTTTGGGGGGACGGGAACTCCGAATCGAAAAACAATTCCTCGAAGACTTAGAGAAAAATCGCCTGGCTCAAAATCTTTCTAAGTTGCGTAAACCCCTACTCATTTTCCATTCGCCAATTGATTCGGTAGTATCGGTTGAGAATGCTCGCAAGATCTTCGAGCACTCTTACCATCCTAAGAGTTTTATTTCCCTGGATAATGCCGATCACTTGTTGTCCAAGGAAGCCGATGCCCATTTCGTCGCCACAATATTGGCGGCGTGGGCAAAGCGGTACCTGGATTGACAATTACTTGGGCATGGGAACTTCAGTCCATTCCCTTTTCTTGCCGTATTCCATGGCCCCAATATCGGGGGCCTTGCCTTCGAACGGCAAGCCCACATCCACACCTCGATCTACAACCAAGCTCTTTGCTGAGGCCGGCGTGTAGAACTGCCAAGGCCTGTCGCCTTGCCGAAGCAATCCCGGATTTTGATTCAGGAAATTTCCTTCCGGAGCATCGGTTACATTTATCAGAACATTATTTTTGGCAGTGATTTTGCTGGGAACACCCCGTTTCAGAGGAAATAGCTGCCTGGGCCTGCTCCATGCGGCTACGACAATATTGTTCTTGAAGATCCATTCATTGAGCCGCTCGGCAGTATAAGCACCAAGGATCGGGCCGCTTCGCTTACCGGCATCCGCACAGAAAACGGTGTTGTTATAAACATATATCTTTTCTGCTAATCCCCGGTTCATCCAAATCAATGCTCGGTCAACGTTCTCAATAACGTTATGATGAATCCAGATGGGTCCATTATTAATACCGCCATGATGGGTATAAACGCGGCCATTGGGCCTTTCGATATGGATATAGTTATGATTGACCCGAATATAGTTCCGCGGCCCCTCAATGGTATAACTATCGGTCATATAATTATCATGAATCCAAAAAGTATATTTATATCCGCGCGATTTCGGATTCGGACTTTGGGCTCCTTTGGGAATGGAAACACAACGCGATAGATAGTTATGGTCGATTTCAACACCAAACTCATTTTCATGGGGGCATTCAATGGAAAAGCCGCCGTTTACATCGATATAGTTATGATGAATGCGAACGCCGACGTGGCCTGCTCCGGCATAACCATATCCCCCGAAATCCGAAATAATCCGATTGTGGTGAAATTCGGATTTCTTGATATAACGTGTTTTAATAGCTCCATTCCAATACCGGCTGCGGAAAGTACTGGCATTGTTGAGCAAACATTTATACACCTCTAAATTGCCGGATAATTGAAAATGTAAACCAGACCAGCGAAATTCCAGAATGCTAACATCGTGAACAGTTATATCATCGGATCGATAACAATAGACAGCTCCCGTAATGCGATGCTCCGGATCCGAAGATAGTATTAAATCGTGAATGGTGATGTTTTTCGCTCTGCTAAAGGCAATTAGATATTCGTTCGGTGGATTTTTTTCGCGCGGCTCATCCACTAGGTTCCAATCCTTCGAAGCCACCAAGCGGGTCGGTTTCTTTCCAAACCGTCCTGCGCCGACAATAGTAATACCATTTTTTGGATAAGCGGTACGAGTTGCGATAAAAGTTCCGGAACCTATACGAATCTTATGATCTCCCTCCGGCACTTGTTCGCAAGCATAAGCCAACGATTTCCATGCGGTCTTCCAAGACTTGCCGTCCTGGTCCTTACTATCCTTGCCGGATGTGGAAACATAAAATTGATCGGCAAGAACAGGACTCGTAAAAACGAACGCAATCAACAGAGATAAAAGCCGGTAATACATATATTTTCCTAATTAGTTTGAGAAGCCCCGCATGAAATAACGGCCAGATTTTCACTCACAAGATTAACATGGCATCCCCATAGCTGTAAAATCGAAATTCTTTTGCTATGGCGGTTTCATAGGCCTTTTCTAGGAGCGATTCGCCGGTAAATGCACCGACCAAAAGTAATAGGGTCGTTTCGGGGAGATGAAAATTGGTGATCATTGCATCGACGATCTTAAAATCATAAGGCGGATGAATAAATAAATCCGTTTCTCCACTCCATGGTTTTAATTTTCCCTTTGCCGCCACAGTTTCTAGAACCCGCACCGAGGTAGTTCCCACGGCAATTACTTTTCCATGGTGGGCCAGACAGTCTGCAATCAAATCTATGGTAGGCTGTTTTACTTCACCCCATTCACTATGCATCTTATGCTGAGAATAATCTGCAACTTTGAGTGGTTGAAAAGTACCACAGCCAACATGAAGAGTTAGGTAGGATATGTTTATCCCCAGCTGCTTCTATTGGTCCATGACCTCGGGGGTAAAATGTAATCCGGCGGTAGGAGCCGCCACCGCTCCGGGTTGTCGAGCAAACACGGTCTGATAAC
>CAZPPD010000242.1:0-7808 GCA_964588185.1 uncultured Alcaligenaceae bacterium
TGTAATGGTAGTCGTTTTAATGTGCAGTCGCGATCGGTCCGATTTGCAGATAAAAGTCTTCCTGAGGTGACAGCGTTAACGGTAGGTGAAGCGGAAAGGTTTTTTGCTGATGTACCAAAGCATTTCCTGAGCAATCAACTATCCAAAGAGGTGGTTTCCCTTGTCTTGCCGGAAATTAGAAATCGGCTGCACTTCCTGATCGAAGTAGGTTTGAGCTACCTTACCTTGGATCGTCCCGCCCAAACCTTGTCCGGTGGGGAGGCACAAAGGGCTCGCTTGGCGACTCACTTGGGAACAGGTTTGTTGGGAGTTTGTTACATCTTAGATGAACCAACAGTTGGCCTACATCCTCGCGATACCAATCGCCTAGTCCAGGCAATTCGCCGGCTCCAGGAACAAGGGAGTACCATAGTTCTCGTGGAACATGATGAGTCGGTGATTCGCCAAGCAGATTACTTAATCAACCTTGGTCCAGGTGCCGGCCCGGAAGGGGGTAACCTGGTTTGTTCCGGGGAAGCGAAACAAGTACTGCCGGAGGTGCTCCCTTCCAATCGAGATCAAAAGCCTACTCTCTTTCCTAGGAAAGTAAACTGGTTGAAAATTAAAGGTGCCAACCAACACAACCTAAAGGACCTTAATGTTGAGTTACCCCTAGGAAATCTGATCTGTGTGACCGGAGTCAGCGGTTCCGGAAAGAGTACTCTTGTTTATGAGGTGTTGTGCCCCTCCATTCGCCGTCATCTCGGCTTGTCCACACAGGAATATGGTGTTCATCAGCTTGTTCAGGGCCTTCAGCATATCGACAAAATCATTGAGGTTGATCAAAAACCCTTAGGGAGGTCTTCCAGATCCAACCCGGCAACGTATACCGGAATATTTGAGGAAATCCGCAAGCTGTTTGCATTGACGAAGGAAGCAAAAGCCCGCGGCTACAAAACCAATCGGTTTAGTTTCAACACTAGAGGTGGCCGTTGCGAAGAATGCCAAGGACAAGGAGTTCGCAAGGTGGCTTTGGGTTTACTTCCGGAGTTGACAATTCCTTGTCCAATTTGCCAAGGCAAGCGTTTTAATGCTCCTACATTGGAGATTGTTTACAAAGGCAAGTCAATCGCAGAGGTCCTGGAGATGCCGGTCCAGGAAGCCCTGAAATTCTTCAGAAACGTCCATCACCTAGTTCGTCCTCTGCAGGCACTAGTAGATGTCGGGCTTAGCTACTTGACATTGGGGCAACCTTCCCCTTCACTTTCCGGCGGTGAAGCGCAGCGAGTCAAGTTGGCAACCGAGCTAGCCCGCTCCACAACAGGAAGGACTCTTTTATTGCTGGATGAACCGACAACTGGATTACATTTCCAGGATATCCAGCGGTTGCAAAAAGTTCTGCAAAAACTGGTGCAAGCAGGGAATACCGTTGTGGTCATTGAGCATAACTTGGATGTCATCGCTGGATCGGATTGGATAATCGACTTAGGCCCTGAGGCGGGCGAAAAAGGGGGAGAATTAGTTGTAGCTGGAACCCCAGGAGAAATTTGCCAGTGCAATCATAGTATCACTGGAAAATACTTGCGGGAGCACCTCAATCAGAGCAAAGAAAGGCCAGGAAAAGAGCAGTAGACATAATTACATCGCAGGATTTTTTGTAAATTTCTCTGGCATATCGATTAAATACCCTTTAAACTGCATGCAGCTTTTATTCCCGCCATTTATCGATCAACCTCCAACCAAGCCAGCGATCTTCATAACAGAGAGTTATTTTTATGTTTCGAAATGTTCTTTTAGGAAGCTGTTTCCTAAGTGCCTTTTTTGTTTGGATGGTTACTCCTGCAAAGGCACTTTCTCAGGAGAAATTTCAAGGAATAGTTGCCGGTTGGAATCCCCATGATGGTCGTTTGCTGTTAGGGGAACTCAACTGTACCTCCTGCCATGATCCCGGAGATGCCAAAGAATTGTTGATTCCCAGACAAGCTCCGATTCTGACAAAGGTAGGTCGGCGGGTTACGCCGCAATACTTACGCGCCTATCTCAAAGAACCGCAAAAAGTAAAACCTAACACGGTAATGCCCCACCTACTGCATGAAACTAAAGACAAGGATGGGATTGAGGATTTGGTTCATTACCTGGTTTCTCAGGGGGGGCCTATCGAGCAAACCGGGTCCGGTTCCAGCTTATTCCAGATAGAGCGAGGAAAGACATTATTTCACCAGGTTGGTTGTGTGGCTTGCCATCAACCAAATGAACCGCCGCTGGAGAGCAAAGGGGAAGAAACGACAGTAAAGGATGTCGATGGAAAAGCGGAACGAAAACCTGCTGTTCTTTTCGGCAAACTTTCGATGAAAACAACGGTGGACGAGTTGGCAGCCTTCTTGCAAAATCCCCAACATGTTCGGCCGGGCGGGCGCATGCCCTCGCTCAACCTCAACTTGGGTGAAGCTCGGACGATTGCCGCTTATTTGCTGCGCGACCAATTGGTGAAAGACAAGAAAGGGTGGGGGGCAGGACTCGACTACGCTTACTACGAAGGTCGCTGGAACAAGGTCCCCGATTTCCAAAAACTTAAACCGAAACAAGAAGGGAACTTGAAAACCTTTGACCTCAATGCCATCAAGTTGAAAAATGGCAAGAAACCTCGCGGAAATTTTGCCGTTCGCTTTTGGGGGATGATCTCAATTCCGGAAGATGGCAAATACACGTTCTGGACCACATCGGATGACGGTTCCTATCTAAAAATCGGCAACCAACGTGTGGTGGACAATGATGGAATGCATTCGCCGCGGGAAAAGGAGGGCAACGTCGAATTGAAACGAGGTCGCCATCCCATCGAAGTAGGTTTCATGCAAGGAGGTGGAGGTTATGAACTTTCAGTTTTCTGGCAACCGCCGGGCTCTAAAAAGAAAGAGCCCATTCCCGCCGGTTTGCTGCTCCATGGAGCCTACGCCATGATCCCACAAGGGAAGGTGGTGTTTCAGGTAGACAAACATCGAGCCAAGCGAGGCAAGCTGCTATTTAATCAGGCCGGATGTGCTTCCTGTCACCAAATAGGTAACCATCAACCCATGGCGGGGAAAATGAAAGGACCTTCTCTTCTCAAGGTGGACGTGGACAGCGGGTGCCTCAGTAAGGTGGTTAAGCCTGGGCTACCCAAATATTCTATCAGCTCGGTTCAGCGGAAAGCCATTGGTGAAACCTTGACGCAGTTGCAGAAGAAGGTTTCCCAGGTCAGCCATGCAGATCGAATTGACCATACCATGATGGCATTGAACTGTTACGCCTGCCACCCGCGTGGGGACAAAGGTGGTCCGGATGATTTTCGAGATGCTTATTTCACCCAGATTGTGCCTGCAGACCTAGGAAATGAAGGTAGGCTTCCTCCTGCCTTACATGTAGCCGGGGCGAAGCTTACTCCCGAAGGTTTTGCCGGGTACCTACTCCAAGGCGAGCGCGTTCGCTATTATATGGGGACGCGAATGCCCCTCTTTGGCGAGAAAAATATTGGTCACCTGCCGGAACTATATGCCAAAGTGGATGGCAATAAAATTCCATCTCATAAACCTGCGTTCTCCGGGCGTTTAGTAGATGATGGACGCCGCCTAGCAGGGAAGAAAGCGATTTCTTGCATTAGTTGCCATTCCTGGAACGGCATGAAAGCTCAAGGGGTGGAGGGGATGGACCTCATTAGGATGCCGAAGCGGCTGCAAACCGGCTGGTTTCATACCTTCCTGGAGAATCCGCAAAAACTCACCCCGCAAACCAAGATGCCGACTGCTTGGCCTGACGGCAAATCCTTTTTCCCCGAAATCCAGGGCGGAGATATGCATAAGCAGATTGATGCCTTGTGGGCTTATATGTCCGTAGGGGCCAAAGGCGGTATTCCCGATGGAATATCTTCCGGAAACGAATATCTCCTTCTACCCGGGAAGGAACCGATTGTATTTCGAACCTTCATCAAAGGCGTAGGTGCTCATGCTATTGCCGTCGGCTATCGCCAGCGGACTCATGTGGTATTTGATAGCCTGCGAGTACGGATGGCTAAGGTGTGGACAGGTCAGTTTCTGGACGCGAAAGCTGCCTGGTCGGGCCGGGCCGGTCAATATGCTCCTCTTCCTTCAGGTATGGTTTTTGATTTCCCAAGCGGACCGCCTTTTGCTCGCCTGGAAAGTGAGACTTCAAAATGGCCCGGAATTGATCACAGTAAAAAGTCACATCCCCCTGGATGGACCTTCTTAGGTTACCGCTTTGACAAAGACCGTATGCCTAGTTTCCTTTATCGCTACCTGGACATCGATATTGAAGAAAAGCCCCTTACCAAATATCTGCCGAACAAATCCTACCTGAGCCGGAACTTCAAATTATCCACCAAGATGAAGGTAGACGACTTATGGTTCCGGGTCGCAACCGGGAAAAAGATTGTCCAGGTAGATGGTAGTTTTGTGGTCGATGGCCGACTTCAGTTTAAAATTTCTTCCGCTAAAGCCGAACCGGTGATCCGAAATTCCGAAGACGGCCAGGAACTACTTATACCGATGCGCTTCAAAGCCGCCAAAAACGGCAAACGAAGCGTTCAACTGGGGGTAGAAATGCTATGGTAAACAATCTTCAAAAAACGATAATCTTTCGAATTCTTGCCGGATTATTTTTCCTTTTTGTTACTAGTGGTTTTGACACCTTTGCCAACGCGCAAAAGAAGCTGCAAGAGGAAGACTTCTACCGCATGATTACAATTCCACTCCCGGAGGATTTAGTCCTGGAGGTAGGTGGCCTTGACTGGTTAGACAAAGGCAAGGACCGGCTGGTTATTTGCACTCGCCGCGGTGAGGTGTGGTTACTTGACAATCCCTACGCCGACCCACCTCATCTGCCTCAGGATGCCGATGCGTCTAAGAAAAAGAATAAGCAAACGGAAAAAAAAATAGATCCGGCTAACCTGGTTCGCTTTAAACGGATGCTATTTGGTCTTCACGAACCCTTAGGTGTGTTGGTGCAGCCGGATGGCATCTATTTAGCTCAGCGCAGTGAGCTGACCCGAATCAAAGACGTAGATGGAGATGACCGGATTGACATAGTCAAAACCTTCTGCAAGGACTGGGAGATTTCCGGCAGCTATCATGAGTATGCCTTTGGGCCTAAGCTGGGATCAAAGGGAGATTTCTGGGTGACCTTAAACCGGCCGTTTGGAGGTCAACCCGAAGGCAAAGCTAACTGGCGCGGGTGGGCAGTCCGTATCGACAAGAACGGCAAGATGCATCCGGTCTGCACAGGCCTTCGGTCTCCGGCAGGCCTAGGTGCCAATCACATCGGCGATATGTTCTATACCGACAACCAAGGGGACTGGGTAGCTGTTTGTAAGCTGGGTCATTTGAAGCCGGGCGTTTATCATGGGAACCCAACTGGACTGGCGACCTGTGATCATCCCATGTCCAATGTCAAAAACCCAGGGAAAATTCCCAATGGTTTGAAGATGGCGGAGGCTGCTCAGAAGATTGCCAATTTGCAACTGCCGGCTGTTTGGTTCCCTTATCCTCACATGGGACGATCGCATAGCGACATTGTTTGCGATGAGACCGGTGGTAAGTTTGGGCCTTTTGCCAAGCAGCTTTTTGTCGGCGACCAAGCCACTTCCCAAATTGTTCGCGTTTATCTTGAAAAGGTCGGCGGCGAATATCAAGGAGCTTGTTTCCCATTCCGGCGAGGTTTCCAGTGTGGTGTGATGCGGATGTGTTGGGGGAAAGATGGTTCCATGTTCGCCGGACAGACCAACCGGGGTTGGGGTTCCAGCGGCGGCAAGCCTTATGGGTTGCAGCGGGTCGTCTGGACAGGTAAGACCCCTTTTGAAGTACTGGAAATGAAGGCAAAGTCCGATGGCTTCGAATTGACCTTTACTCAGCCTGTTGAGCCAAAAACTGCCAAGGACCTAGGCTCCTACAAAATGCAAAGTTGGACCTATTACCTGCACAATAATTATGGATGCAAACCAATTGACACGCATCCTCTGAAAATTACCAAGGTAGAGGTTGGCCGGGATAACCTTAGTGTTCGATTGATTGTAAAAGGGCTACAGCCGGGATACGTAAATGAACTCCGCTTGAGTGGAGTGCGATCGGCGGAGGGGCTGCCTTTGTTACATGCGGAAGCTTACTACACGTTGAATAAGATCCCGGAGTAATTCATGTCGCCTTTTCTAACGCTGAGGGTTGGTGTGAATACCTGAGGTCGGAAACTCAAATGAAACTATTATTGTCTGCAACATTGACTTTTCTTTTTCTTGTAACAGCGAGCCAAGCTCAACTCAAGGGGCGCTACCATCCGGATAGTTACAAGAGACGCACCTTTACAATAGCTGCGAACCACCTAAAAGTACCTTTCCTTTGCAAAGAACGGGAATGGGAACGGATTGACATTTATGTACCGAAAGACAGTTCCGAAAAGAAGCTGCCTTGTGTGGTGCTGTTTTATGGTGGAGGCTGGGGTGGAAAAAATATGGGTGGGGTGGCCAATGAGATCCAGCCTTTATTGGAAAAAGGTTATGTTGTTGCAGTCCCCGACTATGTTCTAGGGGCAAGCCATCCGGTTCCCCTCGCCATTTGGGATGGGGCCACTGCCATTCGCTTTCTTCGAAAAAACGCGGCCAAATATCGCCTTGACCCGGAACGAATCGGGGTGTGGGGTTTTTCTGCAGGGGGTTGGTTGGTCCAATACCTTGGTCCATCGGATTCAACAACTCAATATCAGTGCCAATCCCGAGTCGGACCTAAGAAGCGAACCCGCATCTACTTTCAAGCACCCATGGTAGAGCCAGATCCACTTTACCCGGAGTATTCGGCAAAGGTCCAAGGCATTGTCACGGACTGGGGTGCCGGTCGCCTCAAAGAAAAACGCATGCTGAAAAATAATCCCAACTGGCTTAGCAGCGACGATCCACCTTTGCTCACCTGCCATAACGATCCTTCTGGTGCCTTTCCACCTGGTCCGGAGCTTTATAAAAAAGCCGGGGCTCCTACCGAGGTCGCCTATTTAAAAGTCCGCAATACTCATGTCCCGAGTACCAAAACTCCTGCTAAGGGAAAGTATGGAAAAGCGATGACCTGGCGCGGACGGATTCATCAGTTCTTTGATGAGCATGTGAAAAATCCCAAATGGACTACACCTCCCGAGATCTTGCCGGCAGGAGGATTTCAAGTAGGTGCAACCAGCGTGAATATTACCTCCGTCCATCCAGAGGCCAAAATCTTCTTTACCACCGATGGGTCGAAACCGACTCAATCCTCCCGGATATTTGTAAAACCCTTTCAAGTGAAACCGCGAACCACCGTACGAGCCATCGCCCGAAAAGAGGGTTTGAAACCAAGCCGGATTACTACCGTCCATTTCCACCCGGGGAAATTTCAGGCACCAAAAATTCTCATCACGCAAAACCATTTCGTTGCCAAGAAAGGACAACCTTTTTCGATCTCGTTCAAGGCTGCCGGTAAAGTACCGGTGGAATGGTATGTCGCCGGAAAACTCGGCAATATAGTTCCCAAGGTGAGCAGACACAAAGAAGTTCCTTGGCTGTCAATGAATAGACAATCAGGATTGCTAACGGGAACTCCGAATCGGGAAGGAGTTTATCCTTTTGTCTTGGTGGCAAACGCGGTGGAAGAAGGCCAAGTTATCGTGGATGCGAAAAAGGTGATTGTCACTGTTGAGTAAAAGTTTTGAAGTAATAAACCGATGCCATTTTTCTCCATTTTATTTGATTTACCCAAATTAACACTCTAGGGTTTTATTACAAAGAAACATAGCATCTTTTCCTTTGGACAAGATGTGATTCCGGA
>CAZPPD010000243.1:0-7800 GCA_964588185.1 uncultured Alcaligenaceae bacterium
GGACGGTCAAGAGGATTTCACCCGGAGACGATAGGGACAGCGAAGAAGCGACCGAATTGATGGCTCAGGAAACATTGGCCATGAAACAAAGCCGGTAAGGATCTGCGCCCAGAAACGCTGCCAATTTATCCCGGGCATCCCAAAGGAGTGGACCGGATTGCCGCACAAAAAAATCCATGGGCTCTTCGGCCAGTCGTTTTCGCAGAGAAGTGGCGTAATTAAACACGCAACGGGGTAGGGGACCAAAGGAGCCGGTGTTTAAATTGATGACCGAAGGGTCCAACATCATTTCCGCGCGGGCATGGTTCCAAATTGAGGTGGGTTGCATTTATCTACTTACACCGGTGGTTGAATATCTCCCAGGTGAGATGTCCTATACGTCCCATAAATGTCTCATAATAACAGGATAAAGGGAAAAAATTTTGGAGGTTCGCGGGCAAACCCGTGTCCCATATGTCCCATAAATGTCCCATTACTTTGCAGCCTGTATTGAAAGCTCCTATTTCGGATTGGCCAAAAAATGTAGTGGGCTCCCCGTTTTTCTCCGACCCGTTCCAAACACCGTGTTCGACGAGATCATCCAAATCTCGGGTAGCAGTTTTTTGTGTCACCCCAGTATTCTCCTGATGAAATTTTTTCCTGTTGGCAAACAATTCCCCGGTTCTGTTGCGTAAAATAGGTAAGGATTTTGGAATGATATCACGTCAAAAAGATCTTTTACTGCAACTTATGGCTTACGCTCAGATCAAACCAATAATTTCACATAGCTGTAAGTCGAAGTTGTTTCAAAAGAAAGGAGATTGTTTATGAAGAAAATCGCTGGTTTTATTGCAATACTAGCGGTAGGCACCCTGATTGGGGGCTATATTTTGGGTCCTGTCCTCCAAGGGCAGGTTGCCCAGCCCCAGGAAATCCCCAAAGAACTGACATCCTACCGAGATGTAGTGAAGAATGTTTTGCCCGCAGTGGTAAGTATTGAAACCGAAAAGGGTTCTGTAAATTTGCGAACTCCCGAAATACCCGAGGGATTCGAAAATCAAATTCCGGAAGAATTCCGCCGATTTTTTAAAGATCGGGGTCTTGATAACCCAAGATTCAAAATGCCGGAGCGATCCCGACGCGGATTTGGTTCCGGATTTATCGTGGATTCCAGTGGGGTGGTCATGACCAACAACCACGTGGTTTCCGGAGCAAAAAAAGCGACAGTCAAACTGTCCGATGGCAGAAAATTTGTTTCCAAGGAAATTCACAGAGATCCCAAGACCGATTTGGCCCTTATCATTTTGGACACCAACGGGGAAAAGTTACCCTTCTTGAAATTCGGGGACAGCGAAGCCATGGAAATCGGGGATCGCGTCCTTGCATTTGGAGCTCCCTTTGGTTTAACCGGTTCGGTTACCAGCGGCATCATCAGTGCCAAAGGCCGAAGCGGTCTAAAGATGAACATGTATGAGGACTTTTTGCAAACCGATGCCGCCATCAATCCCGGAAATAGCGGTGGTCCATTGGTAAACCTGGAAGGCCGAGTTGTTGGGATCAATGCGGCCATCAAGAGCCGAAGCGGCGGGTTCAATGGAGTCGGTTTGGCAGTGGCCAGTAATTTGGCCAGCACCGTCAAAGATGCTCTCCTCAAATTTGGCACGGTCCGCCGTGGTTACTTGGGTGTGCAAATTCAAGAGCTCCAACCAACTGTCGCAAAACGATTCGGTTTGGATAAAGGAGATGGCGTTGTTGTTAGTAAAGTCTTCGAAAATACTCCTGCTTCCAAAGCCGATATCCAGGTAGGGGATGTGATTGTCCGCCTTGGTGACACCACCATTCGCTCCGGACGCTTGCTCCAGTTAACCGTGGCCAGCTTGCCATTGGACAAAAAAGTTACTTTGGAAGTGGTCCGGGACGGCAAGCGCATAGAGTTACCGGTAACAATTGAAGAGCAACCGGAACAATATGGGTTGACGGCTCCGCGGGAAGCTCCTTTTTCTGAGGAGCGGGACCGAGAAGGGGTTAGCCTTGAATCTATCGGGGTGGAAGTAACGGACTTGGATCCCCGCCAAGCCAAAGAATTGGGCTATGATGACTCGGTTAGTGGCGTTCTCATCACTAATGTAAGCAGCGGCAGTTTAGCTGCCAATGGCGGCCTTAGCAATGGAATGTTGATTGTGAAAATCGACAACCAGGAGGTTAACACGGCAAAAGAAGCTGCCGAAGTGATGGAAAATGCCAACATCAGTCGGGGGGTTCTGCTTCAGATTCGTTCTCCACGCGGCGGAACGAATTATGTGTTGCTACAATCCGCTGATTAGTCTTGCTCGGGATTAGGATGAAGGGAGCCGAGTCCCGGCTCCCTTTCGTCTTTAAAAGGGCATTATAAAGACGAACTAGATGCCAACCATTCTTCTCACATTTCCCAGCGGCAGGCTCTTCCTTAAACATTTTCAAATATTTCCTTCCCGTCATTTTTAATGCTATCTTTTAAAAATTCGGTATTTCCTTTTAGGTCCTTTTATGCCGACGGAATGGCGGAGTCTTTATTAAAATGATGGGGACTATAACTAATATTCAGATTCCGGGTTACACTTTCCTGCAAAAGTTAGGTTCGGGAAGCGTCGCGACGGTTTATAAAGCAGAGGCTTCCGATGGCCGCATTGTAGCCATCAAAATCCTGGATAAAGGAAATGAGCTTTCCGAAGAGATTCGCTTGCGGTTCCGCCGGGAGTTTCAGATAGCCATCCGATTGGAGCATCCTAACATTGTCCGTTATTTGGACTTCGGGGTAGTATATTTTCGGCCCTTCATCGTGATGGAACACGTCCAAGGGACCACGTTGTGGAGTCACGTTCAGAAAAAGGGACCGTTGGATGAGGCATCGGTAAGAAGACTTGCGATGCAAATCGGCTCAGCTTTGGATGCAGGCCATGCCCTTCATATTTTGCATAGGGACGTGAAGCCCAACAACATCTTGCTTACTCCGGAAGGAAACGCGAAGTTACTGGATTTTGGGCTGGTGAAAGATTTGGAATCAACCTTAGATTTGACTGCCGAGCGCGCCATCCTGGGAACGCCTTTCTTCATGGCACCGGAACAATTCTTTGATGCCAAATCGGCGGATCATCGCACGGATTGTTATGGTTTAGCGGCCTCTTTGTTCTATGCCGTATCCGGAAAGATTCCCTTTAAATACTCCGGATTGGGACTGTTGGAAAAGAAACTCCGCGGACAGTTCAGTCCGCCGGGAGAGGATGAAGATCTGGTGCCGGAGAGTTTCCGCCATGGCATTGCCCTTGGATTACATCCCGATCCCGAAAAGCGAATTCAATCCGGGGCTAAGCTGGTAGAGGCGCTAAATTCTCCAGGTCCTACAATGACTCCCGGTGTTGGAGCGGTGCAGGATCTCGACCGGCGAAGTTCTCTTCGGCGGAAATGCGATCTTTCCGGCACAATTTCCGGAGAAGGTACCGCCAAGATCACTGATATTTCCTCTGAAGGGGTGTGTTTTGTCTCCGAGGAAAAACTAAAGTCCAAGTCTTTGGTTACAATTTCTTTCTATTTCACCCAAGAAAGGGATTGTTGGGATTACCAGGCTCGGGTCGTTTATGCCAGCAGGTGGGAAGATGGTCTTTGGCGACATGGATGCCGATTTGTCTGCCCAATTGATAGGGCTGAGTTGCTCTCCATCCTGAACGAACACAAGGATAACATCCGAGTTCGAATCATCAACTAGCTCCTCACCTCAATTCATCTGACACCCATCCGCACAGGCCAATGCGCGTTTTGGGTACACTTCATTGACTTTGGTTTGGCCAAATCAGTTGGAAAAATAGAAAAAACCAAGTGATTTAAACCATTTTTAGAAATCCAAAAATCAATCCCAGTCAATGGCACCAAACTTGCTCCAAAATTGTAATTTAGATTTCATCCAAGAGGATTCACTATGCCCACTTCAATTCCATCAGTCCAATCCCAATCAAAGAAAAGTGAAGAAATCCGCGATTATTCCCCGGCGGATGGGATGACCGTTCGCTTAGGTCTGGCATTTTTTATTTTCCTGTGGATTGTTCTGTTGATGGAATTTGTCTTTTGATTTTGGGCGAATTGTAGGGGATGGTTTGCCTGATGGTTGGTGATTGGCCGTCCTTCGCCCCCCTGGAGGACGGCCTTTTTGATGCTTGAAAATTATAGGCTCTGATGGTTTGTTGGGAAAGGCCGCTTTCTCCCCCTGGAAAGTGGCCTTCCTTTGCTTTCCTTCCATTTCTAATCGACTTTTAATTCGATTTTCCCCGCCGGTTGGTGTTAAATTTGGAAGTAAATACCTTATTGGGATTACTTTTCAAAAGGAAACACCATGAACAACATTGCTTTTCGGATTGGATTGGCTCTGGTTTTGTTCTCGCTAATTGCCAAACAGGGGATGAGCCAAGAGTACAAAGTTAAAATCGTAAAAAACATTCCTTACTACGAAGACAAGGATGCAGATTCAGAGAAACACAAGCTGGATATCTATGTTCCCAAAGGAGCGAAGAATTTTCCGGTACTCTTCTTCATCCACGGCGGAGGGTGGCAAAAAGGGTCCCGGCAGAAATTTGCCAAGCTGGGAAAAACCTTTGCCGCTCGAGGTGGGGTAATCACCGTTTGCCCAAGTTATCGGTTAACCCCAAAGGTAAAGCATCCCGGGCATATTGAAGACGTCGCCAAGGCATTTGCTTGGACTCACGAGAACATCGAAAAGTATGGCGGCAGCAAAGAGAATATTTTCGTTAGCGGCCATTCTGCAGGCGGACATCTCGCCGGGTTGTTGGGAACGGATGCTTCCTATCTGCGAAAAAACAAGCTGGATTTAAACGCCATTCAAGGAGTGATTCCGGTTAGCGGTGTGTTTCACATTTCACCCGGGCGGATGGTATCCGTATTTACCAAGGATCCGGAAAAATGCAAACAAGCTTCCCCCATCACCCATGTCAATAAAAATTGCCCGCCATTCTTTATCATCTATGCAGAGAAAGATATTAATGGCTCGTTCATTGATTTCCACAATGCTCTAAAAAAAGCCAAAGTCCCATCGGAATATAAGGAATTCGAGGGACGAAATCATGGATCAGTGATTCACAATGTTCAGAAGGATGGGGATGTGGTATTCAATGCTATGATGGGATTCATTCGCAGGCACAATGGTATTGAGAGGGCTAAGTCCGAATAGCCGCCGGATAAACGTTAAAATAATGATTCAACATATCGTGGTTTTAGGTGGGGGCAGTGCCGGTCTTCTAGCCGGCATTACCCTTAAAAAGCGGATTCCTCAGATAAAAGTCACCCTGTTACGATCTCCCAGTATTGGCATCATTGGGGTCGGGGAAGGGACAACTCCGCAGGTTCTCACTCACCTTCATGGTTATTTAGATTTGGATCCTGGAGAGTTTTACCGACAGGTCCATCCAACCTGGAAACTGGGAATTCGCTTCCTTTGGGGGACTTGGTCGTTTTTTCACTATACCTTCTCCTTTCAATATGATGCCCGAGTGGAGCCGCTGCCGAAACGAATTGGTTTTTATTGCACCGAAGAAACTCCCTTTACAAATATTTCTTCGGCATTGATGAATCAGGATCGAGTTTTTATTCGCCAGCCGAATGGGGTTCCATTAATTGGCAGAGACGCGGCCTATCATTTGGAAAATGAACTGCTGGTTTCTTATCTGGAAGGGGTAGCCACCAACCTTGGTGTGGAAATCACAGATGGAACCGTTACGGAGGTGAGCCAAAACGGGGAAGGAATCTCGGGGTTCCATCTAGAATCCGGAGAGACTCTTTCTGGTGATTTTTTTGTGGACTGTTCCGGATTTCAGTCGTTGCTGATTGGCCGAACCTTCAACATTCCTTTCGAGAGCTACAATTCGGCTTTATTTTGCGATTCGGCAATTATTGGTGGATGGCAGCGTGGACCGGACGAACCCATTAAACCGTACACAACTTCCGAAACCATGGATTCGGGTTGGTGTTGGCAGATCGAACACGAACCTCGAATTAATCGGGGCTATGTTTTTTCCAGCCGCTTTACAAGTGATGAGGATGCGGAAAAGGAGTTTCGTCTCAAAAATCCCAAAGTTGAATCCACTCGGATTGTCCGTTTCAAGTCAGGCCGATACCAAAAGGCGTGGTTCAAGAATGTGGTGGCTATCGGCAATGCAGCAGGTTTTGTGGAACCATTGGAGGCAACCGCATTAGGGGTTATTTGTGAGGATACTCGGGCGGTTGCCGAGACGTTGCTGGATTGCGATTTGCATCCGAACCTCACCTTGCAAGAGGTTTATAACGAACGTAGTCGGCGGGTATGGGAATCCATTCGCAACTTTCTCGCGGTTCATTATCGCTTTAACAAGCGCATCGATAGTCCCTTTTGGCGAGAATGCCGGGAGAAAGTGGATTTAGGCGGAGCCAATCAAATAGTCGAGTTCTATCAGGAAAATGGCCCCAGCACTATATGGAGGCAATTCCTCACCGACTTGGTGGATCAATTCAAATTGGAAGGCTATCTGGCTTTGCTTATTGGCCAACAGGTTCCCCATCGAAAAGAATTTCAACCATCCTTGGAAGAACAAGAACGCTGGTACCGTTACCTGGATGGGCTTAAGAGAGAAGCGCAGGAAGCTTTTACTGTCGAGGAAGCACTGGCAATAGTACGGTCGCCAAATTGGACTTGGACGCCGGGGTTCTACCGGTAGTTTAATTAGAGGAATTGCTTGGCTGATTTTCTTCCGGATTGGGATTTTCCAGCGATTGTTGCATGGCCCGGCGAAAGGCTTCGTTCTTCTTCACACCTCGGTAGATCATGAAACCGAAAACTGCAAACAACAGATAAGGTACGGATATCATTAGGTAAATACTGTTATTATAGGCTGCCGGGAGATTCTTCATTGCATTGGGATCACTATCCTTGGAATCTCCCGAGGATTCGACGGCAACCTGACAAGAAGGACAAGCCAAACATTGGCTGGAAACCAAACAAAGGCACAAAAAGAGGCAGATTAATAGTGTTTGAAATTTCATTTTCTCCTCCAATTATTATTTTATCTCAATCTCAACCCGGCGGGTAGAGGTGATATAACATTAAGTAGACAATTACCCCTGTAACTGAAACGTAAAGCCAAAGGGGAAAAGTAATTTTGCCAAAGTTTTTATGTTTATCCAGTTTGTTCCGCAGCCCCAAAATACTGGTAATGATAGCAAGAGGTGCAACAAAAGCTGCTAAGATGGTATGGGATCCTAAAATACACAAATAAATCACCTTAACAATTCCGTCTCCGGAAAAAGTAGTTACTTGGCCCTTAATCACTACAAAATGGTAGTACAAGTAGCTTGCCAAAAACAGGGTCGATACTAAAAGGGCAGACAGCATACAGATCTTGTGAAATGTAATCTTCCTATTCTTGATGGCGATAATTCCAATTACCAGTATCAAGCCGCTAATTCCATTGAGAGATGCATTGATAGAAGGCAAATATTTTGCCTGAACCAAGTATTGCACCCGTCGGGAGAATCGTTGCACTTCCGACTCATCCGTGCCTTGGACACTCCCCCGAATTCTTCCCCAATGATCGATAACAAAGAATCGAAAGGTATGATCAATATCATTTGGTTCCGGGTTGATCCTTAGACCTTGCTGGAAGGTTTCCTGGGACAGTTTGTATATGTCCTCTTCTGATCCGGTAAGAAAAAGCCATTTATCCGGATCTGCATTATAGCTTTGGGCAAACTCCGCCAATCGTTTGCGTGCGGCGTTTGGATAAACGCAGATCGTGCCAAATAGAA
>CAZPPD010000244.1:0-7793 GCA_964588185.1 uncultured Alcaligenaceae bacterium
CTAACACGGGGAAAGTATCCGCTTGATATTGGGCTAGGGAGTAAGTGTCATCGTAACTACAATCATCCACCAAAAGGACCTCAAATTCTTGATCTAAACTCTCGAAGAAATTCTTCCATGTGGAAAAAATATCCTTGAGGTTCGGTGCAGAATTATGGGCAATGAGAACCACACTTATTGGTTCGGAGGCTATTGAGGGGAGTTCAGTCATCAAAAGTGAATAATATGGTGTTTCCTGGTATTGATTGCTTGAGATTACTTTACCTGCCACTAGTTTCCATGTCAAAGAACAGGGAGAGCTAAGGCATTTTTTTGAGCAAAACCAGAGGGCGGCTATTACGAGATTGGGATAAGTCAGTTGTACGCATTACTTCTTGGAGAGGGTATCCGGGCAGAAACTTGGCCCTCAAAGAAGCAACCTCGGGTGGCATCACTACATAAACAGGGTAAGGGAGGTTCAGCCAGACTTTGAGGTTTTCCCATTCCAATAAGGTTTCTTGGGGAGGCCCAACATGAAAAGCCACATCGTGAGCTTCCGTGCGAAAGAACAGGACCGGCTTGTTGGTGGATTGGCGGATCAATTCAGCAAATTTCTGATTTGGGTTTCTGCAATCCTTTTCAGGAATAATACGGCAAATAAAAAACATCCAACCTGCTACGAGGCTGAATACAATTCCCCAGCCCAAATGAGAGTAGAACTTTGCCGGAAATCTTAGGGGCTGGTTTGAAGTAGCTCCCAAGATCAGCCGTTCCAAACCGCATCCCAAAAACAAGGCCATTCCTGGATACATGGGCAGAAGGTAATCCGCTCGTTTGAAACTCATTAGAGAAAAGAAGCCGAATATGCCTACAATCCAGACGAATCCAAAATTGGCGAGAGGGTCAAATTCTTTTCGACGAAAATGAAAAAACAGGATTACGGGGAAAAACAAACTCCACGGCAACAAATCGAGCAGCAATCGCGGAAAGTAATACCACCAAGGATATACGGCTAACTCTTTCGCATTGCCAATGCCTCTGGCGAGATTGTGATACCAAAAAAAGGTGTAGAACTGGTCTCCCCCTGTGTATTGGTTTGCGATCAGAAACCAGGGGATGGCTATGCCAAAGGCAAGCGGGATTCCCCAGAAGAATCCAAGCCTTTGAAGAACAACCCTCATGTTCTCCGCGGATTCTTTCGGTCGCCGTAATATCAGTCCGCAAACCCCAACCACCCCCACCAGGACCAGTGCCACTGGGCCCTTCAGTAAGAGTCCTGCGGCAAGAGCCAAATATCCCGGCAGGACAATCTTCCATATCCCGGCCTCTTCCTGTTCTAGTAACCGGCTTCGGCCTAAATAAAACGCAAACAAACTTAATGTCACAGAAAAGGTGAGCACCATATCAATGCGGGCAACTCGAGCAAGCCAAGTGAAGTGGATAAAAGTCGCCAGCATAATTGCTGCCAAGAATCCAGCCAGCGGCCGCTTACGCAGGAGGCCAAGTCCGTAGACCAAGAAAACACATCCCATTGCCGAACAAGCGGATGGCAACCTTACCACCAGCGAATCCACATTGCCGCCGAACAGCATGCCAATGATGGCAACCAGCCAATAATACAGCGGCGGCTTTTGCAAGTCAGCTTGGCGGTCGAACAATTGCGGCAGGAGCCAGTCATTGTTGAGGAGCATACTCTGAGCGTTTTGAGCGGCACGGGCTTCGTGACTGCTGGTAAGACTCCGGTCTCCGAGGCGAAAGAAGAATAGGAAATAGCAAAGGCAGATGAGAAATAACAAATGCAGGCACGTTTGGTTTCTGAACATGGCGGGGCATTCCCCAATCCCTGAGGATCAAGCTACTTTTCGTTGGAACTGGGCCTGGTATAAGGTCTCATAGACGTTGCAGGTGTTGAGCAGTTCGTTGTGCGTTCCTACGGCAACAATCCGCCCTCTATCCAGCACAACAATGCGATCGGCAATTTCCAGGGTATGCAAACGGTGAGTGATCACAAAGGTGGTTCGTCCCTTCATGAAATCGCGAAGAATGTTGTGAATGTCGGATTCACTGACCGAGTCGGTTTGGCTGGTGAACTCGTCCAAAATCAAAATGCGGGGATTGCGAAGGAACGCTCGGGCCAAAGAAATACGCTGGGATTGTCCGCCGGATAATTTGGCCGCGGCTTCTCCTACACGGGTTTCATAGCCATCGGGTAGCTGCATGATAATGTCGTGAATCGAAGCTTTACGGGCGGCAGCTTCTACATCTTCTCGGCTGGACCGGCGATTCCCATAAGCGATGTTGTTGTAGATGGTGTCGTCGAACAGGATGGTTTCTTGCGTCACCACTCCAATTTGGTTCCTCAGGCTGAGGAGATTGGCTTGGCGGATGTTTTGCCCATCTATGAAGATGGATCCATGGTCAGGGTCATAAAATCGCGGCAGTAATCCCACCAGGGTACTTTTCCCGCAGCCGTTTTTCCCAACCAGCGCAACAGTTTCCCCATGGAATATCTTTAAATTTATTGAGGTAAGAATCGGTCGATTGGGTTCGTAGGAGAAACAGACATCCCGGAATTCAATGGAGTCATTGTGCTTCTGGAGATAGACTCCTTCACTGTTCATTCGCACCCGGGGTTTCAAATCAAAATAATTGAAGATGCGGTCCGATGCTGCACAACCGGATTGCAAACGGGTGTAAACATTCGAAAGCTTGCGAACCGGGTCGGCAATGGCTGCCAGCAAAACATAAAGCTGCAACAAGGATTCGGAATCCATGGGCTGATCTAAGAGCCGAATCTTCCAGAGTGGCAGATGGGTTTCCTGATTCAAAACAAGGTAGGCACCAACCAGTAACGCTCCGGTTACCGCAGCTATTCCCAAGAATTCCACAATCGGACCCGAAAGAGCATCCAAATTTACAACCCACATGGCTTTTCGGTAATAATCCCGGGTAGCGGTGGAAAAACGCCGCCGCTCATAGGGTTCCATGGTGAATGCTTTGACAACGCGAATATTACGAAAGGATTCTTGCAATAGTTTGTAGATGCTCGACATGCGTTCCAGTAAACGCCGGGTGGCTTTTTTCATGGTTCTTCCTACTTTGGTCAGAATCGCCAAAGCAACAGGAACCAAAACCATAAACATCAGTGTTAGCTGCCAACTGATCCAACAGGCGACCAAAACACATCCAATCGCCCGAAGCGGTTGGGCGATGACTTTCCCAAATAAGGTTTTTTTCGCGGCCGCCAACATCTCCATGTCATTGGTGAACCGGGCCATGATTTCACTGGTTCCGTTATCGCCGAAATGGTTGACATCCAGGGCTAACACATTGCGGTAGAAGTTGTTGCGGAGATTGTATAGCGATAGCCCAACGACACTACCTACCATGGACTCTTGCCAGAACTCGAAGAATCCCTTGAGGGCGACTCCCAACAAGACCAAACCCATTACCAACGCCAACGTTTGGAAGCGATCTTGCGGAATAAATTTGTAAATGTAGTATCTCGCCAGTTCATAGCGGTATAATGCAACACTGGCTACTTGCAACCGGCTCTGTTCGGTGGCAATGCCGCGAAGAAGGTTTCGTTCTTGTCTTTCCTTGGGTTTTTGCTGGTCATTGATTTTTTCAACACCCTTGTTTCGCCATTCAATTTCTTTTTCGCATTTCTTTATGATGCGCTTGGTTTTCTTAATTTCCCCATCTACCCATTGTTGCAGGTTTTGATCGGAGCTAATGATTTTGAGAACGGGATAAATGGCAGTAAAATTAAGACTCCAGAATGCTGCGGCGGCAAGAGCACACAGGATGGAAAAGAGGAGACGATAACGATAAGGCCAAGAGAATTTCAAAGCCCGGATAAAATTCTTCATGGAGGCTTCCTGCACCAGATGATGGGAAGAATAAGATCCCATACCTTTCCTAAGGTACGTGGTTATAACCGATCTGGTTTTCAGGGAACAAGGCGGATTGTTCCCGAGAATCACTAAAGCGATTTTCGGAAGGAGGGAGTCTGAAATGAATACTTCCCGCAATCCTGATGAAATTTTGACTACTAATCCCGGATCACCTTCACGATCCGACCGTCTTATCCGCTCGATTCAACCCACGATCAACCATGACATTCCCAACCTGCTGGTGGTAATGCAGGGATTTATGCAGATTCTGGACGAAGAGGAAAAAGAAAGGTTAAGCACCGAAGGAAGAAATTATATCAACCGCTTACTGCATGTTCTGGGTCGACTGCAAAACATTTCAATCGCTCTCAAAGGTATCCTCAAAGCGGAAACGAATTTGGCACATCCCGAAGAGATTTCGCTTCCGGAATTTATTCGCGAGGCTAAAGCTGCCATAAAACAAAAGTTTCCGCATCTGGGAATCTCTTTGCATTCTGCTTTTAAAGTGCAGAAAGTTGTCGGCCAACGCTTATTACTCAACCGGTGTTTTGTGGAGCTAATCCGATTAATGGCGGAGAACACCGGTGCGGATGAATTCCATTGTTACATTGCCTCTTTGCCTGTCTCGGAAGGAGTCGAGTTGCTGGTTGGCGAAAGTGGTGAGGCTCTGGAGCATGTGACGAAATTCCGATCCGGGCCGGAAATTAACCTGGATGGGGATTTTGATCTTTTGGGTCCGGATTCACGCATTCATATTATTCTGGTCCGAGAAATGGTTGATCTTTGGGGCGGTGCGTTTTCGGTCAAGAAAGTCTTGCCGCAAGGTGATGTGGTGTTTCAGATAAGTATCCCGGCTAATTCCTCCTAAGGGCAAAAATTTATCCCGGCTTTCGGGCTTTCCAAGTCCAATGCCGATCGGATGTTTGCTCCACGGATTTTGGGTCGAAACCAAGTTCTTCAACCAATTCTACCACCTCCGGAACGGTCAGCGCTGCTCTTAGAGAATCCGCGAACATCTTTTGCTGATGGGGATTGGCGTCTCCGGCATATGCGGAAACCAAGTTGTTGAGCGAATCCTCGTCCTTGGGGCGAAGAAGATCCCGGACAAATAGAATCCCATTTGGTTGTGTCACTCGGACCATTTCCCGGAACACCCGTTTCGGTTCGGGGATGTGGTGCACGATGCTGTTGGAAATCACTGCCGGAAAATGGTCGTTGGCAAAGGGCATGGCTTTGGCATCACAGAACTGCAGCTGAATTCGTTGTTGCAAACCAAGTCTACTGACGTTTTCGGTTCCTACCTTCAGCATCTCCTCTGCCATGTCGATGGCAACCACTTGCATTGCTTGGTTTTGCCGGCACAACTCAATTGGAATCTGAGCCGTTCCGGTGCCCACATCCAAGGCTAGGGGAATGGTCATATCATCAGCAAATAATAGGGAATCGGTGACGAAAACCCGATTCACTTCCGAGTGATCCATCCCATCGTAATCGCGGGCTTCCTCGGCAGAATCCATTACTTCGGGTTCAAGTACCCTGGAAAGCATTGAAATGATCGGTTATTGAGAGGGTGTGGGAAATTAGCAACTTACTTTTTCAACCAAATCCTCAGTCTCAACAATGCAGACTTCCTTTTGCTCATAGCGTTCTTGCCGCTGTTTCTTCAGCAATTCGAGCAAATCAATTCGAATTTGGTAATTCGAAGTACTATTGCAATCCCATTCTCGAATAACTCGAGAGATAGAAGGATTAATGCCGGCAACTTGGCTTAACCATACCACTCCGGCATCATTATTTAGATGACACGTTTCCGGATGATTCCAAGCAATATGCGTTGCCAAGCAACCCATGGGAGCAGATCGAGTAAAGCTGCCATGTATTAATAGAGGGCTTCCCTTTTCCAACAAATCAATCAATCGATCGAGGCCTTGATTGGAAATTTTTGGTAGCCAAACAGATTGAAATTCTTGAACACATTCGGGTGACAGCATAGGAACTCTCCTTTTATTGTTAAGCTAGTAGGGTTGCTGTCATGAAGGGGATGATAAACTGGAAGAAAACGTTTGAAAAGGAAAATTTAATGAAATTCCTGAAATCTTCTTCTTTTATTGTAACTTGCTCACAACCAAAATGCTCCCGCAATCATTTGCCCGTAGAATAACATTTAGGATGAATGGCAGCCAGTGGAGTAAATGTGCATGGATAAATCGACAGCAAGAAAATCCTGGGCTCTTTCAACCGGTATGCTTGGCATTGTCTTGGCAGCAATTCTTCGATTTCATTGGCTGACCGAAAGCGGAAATTGGCATCCTGTGGTTTTCGCAGCCGTTATTCTGGTGGCGATGTTTTTAACCTGCCGCTCCTGGATAAATTATTTCGTCGGCTTGCTTGTTGCCATCTTTCCCTTATTCCATCCGCTTTTCCTTGAGGCAGTCTCAAAGCAAAGCCTTGGCTTGCAGGGGGATGGTTTGGTCTTATTAACCTGTTTTGGCTTAATTCTTGTTTGGAAACTGCAATTTAAGCGAAAGCAAAAAGTTGGGGGACTGATTGGATCCTTTGCCGCTGTTTTTTGTCTTGGTGTTCTAAGCTGGTTTACCGCATATTACTCCGGGCTTTTAACTTTAATGTTGGTCACTTCCGGATTGGTATTGGGTGGAATCTTCGGGCTCCTGCAAAGAAAAAGGAATGGGAAATCAGCTTCGTTGTTAAATTCTATCTTGTGCCTCGTTCTGGGAATTGGTTTTCCTTTTGCCTGTTTGTATTCGCTGCCGGAAATCAGCAAAGGAATCGATTGGCTATCCCAACATGGAGTTGAGAACCTGCACCTTTTGGCTCGCAATTCGTTCTCTCCCGATACCGACCCAAAAACTTTTATATCCGAAGTTTACCATCCGTCGGCGGAATTGAGCATTCCGGGATTTGTTCGGAGTGACCGAAGCAAATGGGCCTGGCCTTATGAATGGTTGGTTTTGGGATTAATGGCATTTGGTATCCTGCGGTCACTTCGCAGCGGTTGGATACAATTTCGTTCCTTTGAAGCGCCGATTGCTTGGGTCCTGTTCCTTTTTACTGTCGCACTGCCTTTAGCAGCTGTGTTAAATCCCCAATCGTTTATGAAATTGGATCTTGTGCCTTTGGCGACCTTGTCCATTCTTCTTAGTGGTTTCGGAATCTTCAACGGTGTTGGAGCTGTGTTGGAACGGATTCGGTTAAAGCCCCCCGGGGAAGAGCAGGACGAGGAAGATGAGTAACGAATGGTCCTTGCTTTGGGTTACCAAACTACTTGACCGGAAACGGCGATCCAACTAAACTTAAATCCTGTGATGCCACTGGGGCAGTATCATGAGGAAAGAGGCAGAGACGGGCAATCCCCCCGCAAATTCCAAACACCAGGAATCTCGATTTTCTCGAGCGAGCGTCGCCAGATTCAGCTTGTATCTCCGGTGCGTGCAAAATCTATTCGAAGCGGGTAAGCAAACGGTTTCCAGCAATCAATTGGGAAAATCTTTGGGGATTACCGATACCCAGGTCAGAAAAGATTTGGCATACCTCTGTAACCTGGGACACCGAGGAGTCGGTTACCCGACGGAAGATTTAATCAATGCCTTACGGTCGGTGCTAGGCGTCAATCGAACTTGGAAAGTGGTTGTTGTTGGAGTCGGAAATTTGGCTCGGGCCTTACTTCGATATCGAGGCTTTCAACAACAGGGCTTTCACATTGTAGCCCTTCTCGATAATGATAGGGATAAAATAGGAAAATCAATTGAAGGATTAACGGTATATCCGCCAGAGCAAATTTCCGATATAATTTCCTCAACCGGGGCTGAATTGGCAATGCTGACAGTTCCTTCGGAGGTTGCTCAAGATTTAGCAGACAAACTGGTCTCCGGGGGAGTTCGAGGGATATTAAACTTCGCC
>CAZPPD010000245.1:0-7776 GCA_964588185.1 uncultured Alcaligenaceae bacterium
GGAGCCGACAAGGGGGTTGCATACGCTTTGCTCAATGAATATCTCCAGTCCACCCTGCATAAATTCATGCCCAGGAAGGTGGATTCCGAACGTGTTGAAACCAGAATGGAACTGATCGCTACTGTACTCAGATGGGTGCGGTCTGGAAAAAGGACCGTCATCAAACCCCAAGGAACCGGTTTGGGGCACGGCATAGAGTTCTTCTTGGATCCAAACGAACCGGACGAGGATATCATTGCCCGGATTGACCAATCGTTGCAGCTCACGGAGGAATACTACCACATTGTCGGGGGAGCATTTCCTTACACAGTCTGCGAATATGTGGATGCCTGCAGTGTGGAGGATCCGACCCACGAACTCTATGGCCATAAATACGAAGTTCGGGTTGTCGTTTACCGCGATGGGATGGAGCTTAAGGCGATCCCTTCCATCGCCAAGATCTCCTGCGAAGCCTATGACCCCAAGAAACCGGCTCATCTGAGTCTAATCAATAACATTACGACCTCGGCTGTTTCCAAAAAGTCGAACGGCACGAATTACATGTTGCCGCTGGCAAACCGCGAGACCTTACGAACGTTAGGTTTGCGAGTGGAGCACCTCATGGAGTTGTGTGCCTTTGCAACTTGCTTCATCCGGCATACTTTGGATATGTTGCAATCGAAGCCGGAATGTTTCGGATTGCCGGAAAACAAGGAGCCCCGTCAGAAGAAACCGAACTTGAAACTTGCGGTATTAGAGGCAGCCTGATTTGATTTTCTTGGTAGAAAAAACTTCCACCTCTCCACATAAAGTAATCTTTATCCGAATGGGGAGGTGTCCCACTGAATTTTGGGATCTTCCAATATTTTGGGTGCTACCCGTGCCATGTTCGCCCCCACCATTTTGAATCTTCCCGGTATTTGCTTAGAGGTCAAATACTTTGAGAATCTAAGCGAGCATGCTTTAGACCATTGGTGGGATCACAATTCTACAATTCAACGTGATTGAGATTTGGAGTTTGTGTGGTCGAGATATACCTTTTACAAAAAATAACGCTGAAAGCGTTAAACAACATAGCCCAGGCTCGACGCGAAGCGGCGCAGCCTGGGTAATAGCCGGCTAATGCAGCACATACTTTATCAAAACAAATCCGCCCACAAGCAGCACGGTGAAGACAATACTTAACAGATTAAAATACTTATCAATGAAGTTCCGCACGGACTCTCCAAACCAATAAAGCAATCCCCCCACTAAAAAGAAACGGGCTGCACGCCCGACAATCGAAGCGATGACGAACATGAAGAGATTGATTTTAAACACCCCGGCGGCGATGGTGATGATCTTGTAGGGGATTGGTGTGAACGCCGCAACGAAGACAATCCAGAAATTCCAATTCTGATACAGGCCCATAACCGCATTGAATACGGTCCGGCTGAACACAAACCACAGGAAGAAATCTTCGGTTGCCTCCCAAAAGGCAATCCCAATTAAATACCCTAGTAAGGCTCCCAAAACAGAACCCACCAAGGTAACGAAAGCGTAATAAAAAGCTCGGTTGCGGCGTTCCAAAGTCAATGCGATTTGCAGAACGTCCGGCGGAATAGGAAAAATGCTGGACTCGGCAAAGGATAAGGCAAACAGTGCCGGAACGGAATATTTGGAATGAGCCCAGGACATCACCCAGTCATACATCCGCCGATGGATAGCCCATTTCGGAACGGGTTTCCGCTCCTTGGCCGATTCTATTGATTCCAAAGGTAACTCTGCGGCTTGAGTATCACTTGCCATTTTATTTGGTCCTTGAAGAAGGCAGGATTTCTTCCCCTACAAAATTAGCACAAAGATTAACACTTGGGGAATTTTACGCAAAGGTCAATAAGTGGCTGAATTTTGCGGTAACCAAAGTGGAGCCAAAGCCGGGAAGGAAAATTTCTAAGAATTGGGGTGAATTGTTAAGGCAAAGGAAGGCCTTTAAATTCCACGTTGATGCCGGCTTCTATCAACCGGCCGGGTGTTCGACAAAACAGATTCCAATCGCTGGGGTTGGAAAGGGATTTATTGTTGAATGCGTAAACAATTCTAGCGTAATTCGAGGTTAATTTGCCGATGGGGGTAAATCCTCTTAGGGGATAAATCTTCACCGACTTGTCCTGGCGATTTTGCAGGTAGATTTTATTGTTTAATAACCAAGTTCCTGTTTGGGTTTGGAACGACTCAAACTTGGGACCACCGGCCGGATGCTCCAGAATCAGTTCTGCTTCCCAGAAATCCTTCGCAATTTTTGAAAAGCGTTTTAAAGTAACCGACACTCCGTCCTTGGACTTTTGGATTGGCTTTTGGTTTACCTTGTTGAGGCCCTCAAAAACCAAATTCCGCATCTCTACCGGACCAACAAAAAACAGCTTCGCGTTCAGCGTATCGATGGAGGTTGTGGAACGAGGCGGGGCAGGAAACGCTAATACTTCCTCACCGGTAGGTTTCCCATGGACGGAAAACCGGCCATTTCCCGGATAGGATTTACCATCCACCGTAAAGGATCTCAGTTCCATAAAAAAGGGCTCAAACCAAGGTTCCCACGCAACCTCCAAGTTTACTTGGCATTGGTGAACACCGGTTTGTAGATCCCGGGTCACTCCGATTCTTCGAATGATTGCTCGGAAAGGTCCCTGAATGGCTACCAATGGATCAGCTTTCCCATCCACTAGTGAGATTTCTTTATAGGGGGAAATGCCCGCTCCGGCGGCTTGTGAAATCTTTTCCAAGGCTTGCCAGAAAGTGATTTTTCCGTTTGCAAAACGAATCTTTTGCGTAGGTTTGCTGAGGCGATTGTCCAAGACTGGAATATCCGATTGTTGGGAGAGAATATTAAGAGCCTTTTTTAGCGTTAATACTTTATCTGGAAAAACGACCTTTCTGGCAGGTAATTCTTGGCCAAAAATCAGAACAGGAAAAGCTAGGGAAAATGCGAAAGAGATTATTTGGTGCTTCATTTTTTATTCCTTGAAAGATTAACTGCTCTGCGAAAAGAATTGAGGGAGAAAACCGAGTCGGCGATTTGTGATGGATCCGGTTTAGCAAAGGATCTGCTTGGTGCTTTTCGAAAAGCTTGGGAATCTTGGTGTGAGTCGAGTGGGGGAAAATCACCGCAAGCAGTGTAATCACTACTTGCGGATCGTGTTTGATTGAATTATCGAATCCGGTAAACTCCTCCTCGATAGCCTCCAACCCGGACCCCACCAGCGCGAACGCCGCCTACATAGCCGGCTCTGACTCCGCCATAGCGGTAACCTCCATAGCCATAGCGATAGCCTCCTGCCCCGTAACCATAGCGATAACCTCCGACTCCATACCCCCCTACGCCGACCCCACCGGCACGGACTCCGCCTACGGCTACTCCACCGGCACGGACTCCCCCTACTCGAACGCCACCCGCGCGGACCCCACCAACACGAACTCCACCCCAAGCATCAGCAGGTTGGGTCTGAACAAGAGGGATCAGGGTTATACCGAAGATCAACGTTATCGTTCTTAGCATTAATTTCTCCAGTTATGGTAAATGGTTTGGTTATTGAGCACGTTTCATTCGAACCACATCCGTGTCGGGAAGTTTTTTGCCATCCATCATCCGGTTCGTCGATTGCCAAGTAAGAGTACTGTTATCGATTCGGGTTATGGTGTTTGTTGCGGAAAGCCGGCTGCCATCGGGCATTACCGACTTCGTTTGAATTATCAATTTCTTACCTTCTTGAGACCAAACTGCCTCGCCAAATCCCCCGTTCGAAGCAAAAGACCAGGAGCGGATTTTTTTGTTTACCGGATCCCAGGCAATCCATTGAGTAGCCCCACTGATGGGAATGAATTTTAGCGTTGTGGTAATCGACCCAAGGATAAAGTTTTGATTGTCCGTCCAATCATAGGAAGCCTGAACCACTTCCCCTTTCTTCACATCATCCACCCAATCTCCGACCAGCCATTCGATGGCTTTTAAGTGCCTATAATTCGTAGGTGGGTTGTAGGGAGCATCGCGCACACTTGCCAGCTTCCATTCACCATCCTTCTTGACGTGAACCAAGCTGTAGCGACTGGCACTTGGCGGGCTACCATCGCTTGAAAGCACTTCGGTAACTCCGTCTTCGATTACCAGGCTGTCATTTACCACCCGATAAGACAGAATATTGATGCGAATTTTTGCCCCTTTGTTTTCCGCGAAAAAATCCGCAAATGCCTTGGCAATCGCCTCTCGACCTTGGAGGTGTATTCCGCTTTGGGTGATGTAATCCCCGTCCGTATGCCAAAACATGCTCATAGCTTTGGCATCCCTGCTGTTAAAAGCCTTGGCAAACGCCTTGGCATTCTTTTCCAACGCCTTTTCGACCTTGGTGGTATCAATCTTGTCCTGCCCCTTGACCGCCTTGCCGACTGGAAGGAATAGGATTATAAGCCCTGCCAAGATAGTTGCAGGTTTCACTGGGTTCTCCTTATAAGAGAATGGAAAGAATAAAAATGCAGTGGACTGTCATTTCAAACGCCAAAACTCAAGAGGAATTAATTTGGTTTATTGCTCGATCCAATCCCAGGCTTTGTCCAGGTCTCCCTCTTCAAAAAACTGAAAAGTAGCATTGGGGAAACAAAATCCGCAAAGCTCAGTCATCCATTTTTCCTGACTTCCATGTCCGACGATGGCACATTTCTCAATTTTTCCACAATGCGTTAGGTCAAATTTCAATTCGTCCCAAATGGCACGCAATTCCAATCCTTGGCAATCTTCCATGACACACAGACAACGGAATTTTCCCTGGTCGGCGATGATTTTTTCGAGCATGGGAATGAATTTTTCATAGTCTGAATGCATCAACTTGCCGTTGATTTTCAGACCTAGGACCTTGTCCGAACTTCGATCTAATACCTCGATCATTGTTGGGCCTCCTTTGAAACATTGGTGTCGGTTCTTCGTTAGGAATCGTCTCCCTGAGATTCACCGGTCAAATTCTGCTTTCCCGGTGAAGCAGGTCCCGATTTGGGTTCTTTATCCATATATTTGGATACGGTCACCCCCATAGAGACATAGATATTCATTAATCCATCAACAGACATACCGGCTGGTTTGACAAATTCCGCCGGGATAAACATCAGAGCTCCGCCGATGGGTACCGGAGAGGTGGGGATCAGAACCACTTGGTACTCGGTTCCCTCAATCAGATATTTCTGCGGCGAAGGCATCAAAGCCAAGATGCCGGCACTGTTTTCTTTGCCGAAAACGCAAAACACCACACTCATTCCTTGGATTTCGGATGGGTCTTTTTTCTTGACCATGTCAACTAGTTGCTCTGCTGTTTTATATACTCCACCCAGCACGGGAATACGGCGAATAATTCCGTTTGCTAACTGTTCCCAAAGCCTTTGCGCTCCGAGACTGACTACTACACCTAAAGCAAAAACCAGCAACAACACAATTATCCAGCCCAACACATAAGCAATGATTTTGTCGGAAGCGAACTGGAATCCCAATTCACGAAGTTGCGATCCCAGCGCGGTATCGGGCCCGATAAAACTTTCCAGGAAGCCAGCAACCCACACCACAATCCCGACAGTAATCACCAAAGGCAGCACTGCCAGAACGCCGGTTACAAAAAAGCCCAGAAGTCGCTGCCAGATGTTTTGGAAGATATTAGCCATTAAATTTTCATGCCTTCTATTACTGATCGAATAAGGGTCATCGTTTTTTCCCCCTGATCCACAACCCTGATTTCTATGTCCGGCATTTGTTTTAGGTTGTGGACTTTGCGGTCTTGTTGTTGAGTGTACGGATTGACGGTATAAAACTGAAGGCTCTTGGAATTTCCGACTACACGACCTTCGGCCACCAGTTCCTTTCCGGTACTTCTAAAGTAAAGGATCCGTACTGGTCAATCTTTAGTTTTTAGCCTTGGGGAACCTGTTCGCTTTTAATCTCCCATGTTCCAATAAATTTAAATGGAATTGCTCGAGGAGAGATTAAACATACTTTTCCACTTCGTATGTTCCCGGTTCTAACGTCTCCGTGCCGCTTTCTCCTTGCCGAAATACCCGCACCGGCCAGCCACCTTTTGGCCGTAAAGTCACCGTTGGCCATGGCGTTGGCAGACTGATGTGAACTGGATCGAACCGGAAACGCAGAAGCATGCACGCCAGCATTAACTTACATTCCAACAAGGCGAAGTGATTGCCGATACATAAGCGCGGCCCGGCACCAAAAGGGAAATAAGCATTCTCCGGAAACTTGCCCTCGCCGTTCACCCAACGGTCGGGCAAAAATTCATCGGGCTGATCCCAAAACCGGGGGTCGCGGTGGACAACCCATGTTCCCATAAAAACCGTCGTTCCCGGGGAAACCCGGTAACCGTTCAATGAAGTTTCCTGGACCGCTTCCCGACCCAGCATATAGGCAGCGGGATAGAGTCGCATTGTTTCCAGCAAGATCATTTCCGTCAATTTCAGCTGATCTAACTTATCAAAGGTCGGCCGACCATCGGGAAAGACCTGAAAAAATTCCTGAACCAAACGCTTATTGATTTCCGGATGAGTAGCCAGCAATGAGAAAGTCCAAGCCAAGGTGGTGGCAGTTGTTTCATGACCCGCGAACATCAGTGTGAGGAGTTCGTCCCGAAGCTGTTGATCGCTCATGTCGCTATTTTCTTCTTCTCGAGCTTTTAACAACACCCCCAACAAATCCTGATGCTCCTCCGGATCATTTTTTCGCTCCTGAATCATATGGTCGATCAACCCGTCCACATCGGTTTTCACTCTACTGAATTTTCGCTGGGCCGGAGTCGGAATCCAACGGGGAAGATTGATACCGCTTTCAAAGCGGAACTTGAAGTCGGCAAGAAACACCTCCGCGGCGTGGTGTACAAGTTCTTCTCTCTCACCGATGTTAGTACCGAAAATGGTTGCGGAAAGATTATTCAAAGTGATCCGCATGAGTTCCGCGAAGAGGTCCACTTTCTGCCCGTGCCCCCACTTGGAAATGTGTTTGTCGGTAACGTCAATCATTCGCATCGCATAACCGATCAGCCTTTGCCGGAGAAAGTGAGGTTGATCAACCGGCGTTGCTTAAGCCAATCCTTTCCCTCATTAAGTAACAATCCATTGCCAACGGAGGCCTGCAATATCCGATAGTTAAACGGCTTCACATAATGAGAATTGTCATTGACCAAAACTTGGTGGATCAACTTCGGATCGCTGACCAAAATGTTGGAATACGGACCCAATCGAAAAGAAACCATATCCCCATATTCCCTGGCACAGTGAGTAATGAAGCCCAACATGTCCCTTGAGAACGCGGGAATGCTGCCGATCAACCAGTAGCCTTTGGGCCCAGGGAGTTGTCGAGATGAAACCATTACATGAGTCCTTGAAATGAAATGGAAAAGCAGTCCGTTGATAATGATATGGGCTAAGTGTTGCAGGGGAATTAAAAAAAGCCCACCCCGAAAACGGGAAGGGCTCAAAGTACCAACGCATTCCTTCTAATTCTCACCGTAGGCCCGGTAAGGCAACGTAGGTAATGGCAGAATTCTTTCCGGGGGATAGGTGACCAGCAACCCTGCTGGCACGCGTTGAATATTTCTTCGCAACCCACCTCCAGGCAAGGGTATTGGCCGAGCAGGTCCTCCCTCGTAAGGCTGTAAATGATTGTTGGGTTGAATCGAAATAGGATTCCCCGTTTGCGGTTGGGGTATGGGATTAGCAGGGCCTCCATCATACTTGAAGTTCTCCGCATCATGTTTTGGTGGAACGGCAGCCATAGGAGTTGCT
>CAZPPD010000246.1:0-7773 GCA_964588185.1 uncultured Alcaligenaceae bacterium
GTCGGCGGAGCCGGTCCCTGAGCCGGTAGTGTTGTTGATCAAAAGAGTACCGTCTTGTACGGTTGTGCCATCGGCGTAGGTGTTGGCTCCGGTGAGAGTCAAGGTGCCTGGGCCCATTTTCATGAGATTGTTGTCCGGGAATACACCGGTGCCAGTCTGAGAATTATACAAATCTTGAATTTCGGTAGCGGTCAGGGCTCGATTGTGAATTGAGATGTCGTCCAAACGACCAGGGAATCGGGTGTGCCGAAATGGGTTTGCTCCGAAACTTAATTGACTGCTATCTAAATGAGGTACTCCGCCATTTGGAACATTACCCGTTCCATCTAGCTGACCATCAATGTAAAGGCGAGCATCCGCCCCTTGTTTGGTAGCAACCACATGATGCCATTGGCCAACTTGAGTGACAGCGGTACTAAAAAGGTTGAAATTCCCACCTGGTGTATAAATCTGGTAAAGGATACGCTGTCCCCCTCCGGTTTCCTCCCAGATTCCAAAGGTGCGTAGGTCATTTCCATTTAGATCTCCTTTACCAACCAGGCGTTGCCAATCGGAAGCTTCCAGATCTTTAAACATCCAGAAGGCAACGGTGTAGTCGTTTGAGAACAAAGTGTTTAATGGACCACCGTCGTCAGGAATATCGACTCGGTTTGTGTCGCCATTAAAGGTTGCAAATTGAGCGGTTAAATCTCCGTCATTTAAGGCACCTGGTTGCCCCAGATCACTCTCGGAAAAGTTGACGTAGGTGCCGTCTCGATTTCCGGCGGAATCGACTGCCGTTGGTAAAGAGGTTTCATTCAGACGCCAAAAACCTACTGCATCCAGACCGGGAAGATTCGCAAAAGTATTTCCTAGGATCAAATCGGAATAGCCGGGATCGATAGTTTGTGAGCTTTGGATCACGCCGTTAATGGTCACATTGCCGGGTCCATCCACGGTGAGTTTGGAGGCCTTCAGGTCGATGGTGGAATTAATGATTAGCTCGCCGTTTTCTGACCCGACGCCGATTTCGCCCATGTTGACACTTACTGCCTCGATGGAAGTCGATCCATTAGCGATGGTGTTGTCGCCGCTAATATTAACCAGAGCACCGGGCAGTGTAGCTGTTCCAGTACCATCAACCGTGAAGTTTTCTCTGCTGATTGTGATGTTGCCTTGAAATCCAAGGGTAGCTCCGTTGTCCACGGTCGTTTCGGTTAGGGAGGAGCCATCCGGGTCGCCCAAAGCAGTGTCTGACCCGGCGATGAGGTTTCCGCCTTCAACGTTGGTATCTCCGGAGTAACTATTGTCCCCGGTAAAGGTAAGCGTCCCGGCCCCTAGTTTTGTGATTGAATTTGAAGGCGGTTCAGTTTGAGACGGTCCGGCAATCCCGTATTTATTTGCCAGGTAGGATTCGACTAGGGAGCGTTCTTCTTCGGAAAGGACGCGATTGTACATAATCACTTCAGACACTTCCGAGGTCGAACTTTCTTGGAGGCCATCCCAGGCACCTAAGGATAGCCCATCAGGAACATAGTTATTAAAGGAATTATTGGTTCCACCTCGGCCACTGGCAGGATTGGGCGATTGAGCATCGCCATTGCGATACAGTTCCGCCCGGGGATTGGAAGGATCACCATCTACATTCATAAGCCCCGTGTGAATGTACCAGGAATTGTCATTGTTTTGCCCACCTTGGAAATACCAGTCATCGGCGTACCAGCGGGCGGTTTGGTTATCCCAAAATCCGAACAGCCAGTTGTGATTTGTCCGAGAGGCGATGATACGTTGGCGATCTCCACCGGAATAGTGGGCAACAGTGATAATCGTGTATTCACCATTGCCGTCAATGAAGTCCCTCGGGTTGTCCCCAGAGTTCATGCGGATGGCATCATTCCCATCAAAATTCACGGCCGGTTGACCATTGGAACTATTGATAACCAAGTTGGGGTCGCCAAGAAAGTCGTTAAAGTCGCGATCATTTCCAGACTTATCCTGCCAGTTGCTAACCAAAACACCATCGGGGAAGGGATCCGGATTGCCATCAGCATTGAGATCGCTAGCATCCAGCCAAAGTTCCAATTCATCGAGGACACCGTTGAGGTCCGGAGGCGGACCTCCTGGGACCAAGTTTCCAACGATATTACCACTGACAAGGAAGTTTCCATCTCCATTAAACACTAAATCGGAGTTTAGCAGGTCAAGTGTCCCACCAATAGTTAGCAAACCACTAGCGGAGCCAATGTTGACTGAAAGGCCGGTAACGGTGACGTCGCCAGTCACGTTGTTGTTTCCGGATAGGTTGACCAAGGCTCCGAGTTGGCCGGATGCTCCGATTCCGACAATGGAAATATTTTCGGAAATAGTAATCCCCGGACCGTCTTGCAAGGCTAAAGTCGCGCCTTTGTTTACAGTGGTATCTAAGCTTCCTGGAGAATCCCCGAGAGCGTTATCGTGCTCGGCTATAAGAGTTCCTTCGTTAACGATGGTTTCCCCTGAGTAACTATTGTTTCCAGAAAGCGTGAGAGTACCGGCACCGTTCTTGGTCAGGCTATTGGTCCCTGGAGTTTGGAGAGGGCGAATGTAGACCTCGGTGTAAGGGATTGCGTGGTTAAATCCATTATTTGGATGGTCCCATAAGAAAGTCGTGGCGTTGTCGGCTCCAACCAGACCGTTACCATAACTGAAACCACGTAAGTTGTCATGTCCGGCCCAGGCCCAAGTGAAAATTCGCTCAAAATCGTTTCCAAATGGGCAGCAGACATCCCGTGTATTGCTATTTACGTTTAAGAAAGGAGAACCTGGGCCAGAGACGATTTCTTGTTCCACACTATAAGCGGAGTCGAAATTCCATCGCCAAGTTGCCTGGGAAATTGGTCGCCAACGTGATTCTTGGAAAGAAGCCCCAGCAGAATCGGCAGCCCGCTTGAGGCGAATCTCCACCTCCGTCAAATCGAGATCAACGTCAGCGATGATGTCATTGATTATGGTTGAGCTGAAATAGTAGGGATCAAAGGCTGCCGGGGTTCCCAAGTCATCATTAACGGCATTGGGTCCGGGTCCTTTTCCGGCATCATCCCAAGCCCAACCTTCCCGTCCCCGGCCTACAAGAAGCCAACCAGTTGTTCCGTCGTTGTCGATCCGAACATCAAAAGTCGAGTTGGTTCCACCTCCAACGTCAAAGGAGTAGTCTCCTGTGGCGAAATCCGCCAGGTTGTTCAGGTTTGGTGGAGCACCTGGGATAACGGAGCCCGTGATATTGCTTGAGATAGCCACATCTCCGTCTCCATCGAAAACAAGATCGGCATTGCTAATATCAAGCGTGTTGATGATTGTTAGCAAACCGGCGGTGGAACCGATTGCGGCCATATTTCCCGGGAAAGAAAGGACTGTTCCGTCCACAGTATTGCTGCCGCTGATGTTAACTAAGGCACCAGGCAAGCCTGTTACTCCGGAGCCTTCAATAACGATGTTCTCGGAATTAATGGTGATACCACCAGCCAGTCCTAAGGTCGCACCACTATCAACCAATGTCCCTGCGGTAGGTGACCCTAGGGCTGTGGGGGAGGTGCCCGCAATAAGAGTACCGGCATCAACAAAGGTTTCTCCTTCATAAGAGTTGTTGCCGGATAGAGTGGCTGTCCCATTCCCCTCTTTGGTCACCGTGGAGTTTGGACCGGTAGCACTGATGTCTGCGGAGACGACGGTATCACCATTGCCAAGGATATTTAATTCGGACTCATTCAAGTTGAGATTACCGCTGAAGTTTATTTCGCCGGCAAGCGATTGCAAATTGATCGTACCCGGACCGCTAATGAATCCTGTGTTCTGCTCAAGAGTAACGCCTTGGAGAATGGCATTTTTGTCCGCAAATGGAGTGGGACTCCCATCTAATGTGACTCGGTGAGAGGTAGAAGAGGCAAAAAAGTCATAGCTGACCACTGCCCCATCCGTGCCGCCTACTCCGGCGGTGTAATCGTCAACGAGTAGACTACCATCAAAGAGAATATCGAATCCACGGTTGGCGTTGGCGGGTTCGTAAAATAACAACTGGAATTTATAGGCGTTTCCAGGGGTGAGGTTGTTGAAATCTATCGTCACATCTTCCGGATTTGAACTCCAGCGGATAGACTGCAAAACAACTTCGAGATTGTTGTCGTTGATCGAACCGCCGAAGTCGGGATTTTGCCAGTTAAGGATTTCGTGTTCCGCCGTAATAGTTACCCCTGGTTCACCGGCTTGGTCCGTAAAGTTCGCATCCCGAACTGCACCCGCAGCAGGACCGCGCGCATTGACGGCATATAGGAAATCTCCATCCAGGTCTAAACCTTCGCCGGCATCGCCACCACTGAAGGTGCCCGTAACCGGCACTCCGGAAGCGCGAATGGAAACATTGCTGACATCAAAGTGGCTGGTGCCATTCAAGTTTCCAATTGTCCCACCTGGCCCTTCGCCATCAACTAACACTGATTCCGCAGCGGTGTAATTAGTGTTGTCGAAAAGAAGAGATGCCCCTTGGGCAACCGTTGTCCCGCTATTAGGTCCGGTGGCCCCTAAAGCCCCGTCTGCGGAAACAATCAGCGTACCACTTTGAATGTCGATGTCACCTGAGAAAGAACCGGAATTGTTTGAGTTTAGAGTAGACGTTCCGGCACCGATTAAGTTTAAGCTGTCATTCATTCCGCCGGTAATGGTTCCGTTGACTGTAATAAAACCATCGTTGGTGGGGTTGAAGTCCAGATCAAAGCCATTCAGATTGATATTGCCGTTGATGGTAAAGGTGCCGTTGTCGGATTGAAATTCAGAGTCACCAGTTAATATGATATTGCCATTGTAGCTATTGTTGCCATTACTGGTGAAGGTGGAACCGGCAGCCAACGAAATGGTATCAGGGGTAGTGTAGTCAACACCCCCTGGAAGGGATATTTCAGCATTGGTTACTGTCGTATTGGCACTGAGGGCGTCATTGGCAAGGACCACAACCGTTCCGGCATTGATATCAGAAGAGCCCGGAAATGAGTTTGCGGTAGGCAAGGTGAGGTCACCATCCCCGTTTTTGGTAATTCCCCCGACTCCCCCAACATCGTTGAGTGTCAAGTTTGTACCTGTATCAGGGTTAAATGTTGAGGGCCCGACCAGTGTTGTTTGACTGAATTCAACATCACCTCCTGTAATATTAAGGGTGGAGTTTGAATCCGTAGTCAGGTGATTGAAATCTATTTTTCCAGTGCCGCTCACGTTGATGGTTGCAGTACCAGCGACATTGACATTGTTGTTTAGTTGGGTGTTAAAACTGTTGCTAGCACCTTGAATGTCGATTCCGTATTTTTGCCCCAAGTAGGATTCAACTGAATCCCGGTCATTCAGAGACAAAGTAGAGTTGTAGGCAATGACTTCGGCGAGATCGATATCCATACTCCAACCGGTGATGTCCCCAATTTTGTAATTCGTCTTTAGACCAGGAGTGTTATTGTTTACTTCTACTCGGAGAACCATATGTTGGTCGATCGGGGCCAAGGAGGGATTGTTCGATCCAAAATCTACCCCATTTCGAGAAACTGACATCGGCAACTGGTTGCCATGGAAATTGGTGTTTCCCCTTTCCACAATAAAGTTGGAACCCCGATCCGTGTTGTGTCCTAATATACCGCCGTAATCCGACCAAACAGGGGACGGACTGCGGAAAACGAAGTACATCTCCTTGGCGAAGAAACCTGATCCCGTTACAATAAATTGTTCATCGCCAGCAGTGTGGTTGTTGGTTCCGCTTCGAAATTCAACAATCGGCAATCCATTCACTTCATTGAGGTTGAGCTCCGGAGTTCCAGTTTCTACAGTGGCGTTGCGGTTGTTCCCGGACTTGTCATTCCAGGATGGGATGTTGACGCCAAAAATATCACCTTCATTGAAAGCATCAGGAGCATCATTCGCATCGATGTCACTGGCATCCAACCATAACTCCAAGCCGGTGAGGACGTCGAATTCTACCGGAGGTCCGGAAACGGTCAAAGTCCCATTCCCACCAATATCAATTTGTGCATCCCCGAGGGCAAATCCGTCAGGCCCAATGGAGGCGATCAGCTCGCCGGAATCGATTTCGACGGTGTTGCCCGGACTTAAATTGTTTAGTTGATTGCTTACAGTTAATGTGCCGCCATCAAGGTCAATGTCGAGTGCAGTACCTTGGAGTTGGGCAGATATGGTATTGGTTCCATTGTCGTGATTTATCAGGTCGGCCTCAAGCGTCCCAGTTGTAAGGTTATTACTGCACGCTTCTACTCGAATCACACCGACGAAACGGTCCAAGCCACCTAAGTCCACATCTCCATCGTCCAAACCGGTGAAACGAGCTATGTCATTGGCATCGGGAACGACACCGTTGCTCCAATTGTTAGGGTCAGCCCAAGAAATGCCATCACCACCATCAGCATCTGAATTTCCGTCCCAGATATGGGTATCCACCGGACCGCCGACATCCAGGATCGCACTCGTAATCGCCGGACCCGTTCCTCCTTCCCCATCGGAGATTTCCCAACTAAAAATTCGGCTGGGATTTTGAGCGGTCAGGCCGGTGGCGAAGGTTATTTGCTGTAGTAATAAGTTGATACGAGAGATTGTTGCGTCCGCATCAAAAGTGATCACCAGGTCACTTCCGTTCAAGCCTCCCGAAAAGGTACCAATGTCAACTCCGCCAACACTTACGTTATTTCCACCACTGCTTGGCGGTTGCAATACATCACCTACCTCACCCCCATTGGTGGTACTGATGGTTAATCCCCCGCCGTCGAAGTTGGCATTATCGTCTGTGATAGTAGCCGGCACTCCAACATCAAGAAAGACTCCACCAGAACCGAGAGTATAGGATGGAATCACGTCTCCATTGAGATTATTGAGGACCGGGTTTTCATTGAATTCAGATACAAGAATTCCTTGCCAGATCGCATTGCGGTCACCCCCGTCGTTGGCTCCGAATAAATTCCCCATTTCTATATTGACAACCCCGTCTCCCGCGGTGAATTCATGGCGCCAGACAGTGGAACTTCCGACATTGTAAGTTTGCCCCGGTTGGATTCCCAAGGAACTGATCTCATCGACCGCATCCTGGCCCTCAAATCGAATATCCCAAATTCGATTTTCCTGATGATTCCCGGAGATTAACACTTCGACTCGATATCGATTGCCTGGGGTTACGGGAAGATTCGCCTGAAGGGTTTGGCCAGCATCGTTATCTGACCACAGGATGTCGTTCATAATCCGTTCAAGATTATCATCATCCGATGTGCTGCCGTATTCGGGTTTATTTTGCCAAGGGGTAACTTGATTTGGGTTAACAAAAGTAGCACCGCCTAAGGACTGGTTGCCCTGGCTAATTCGATCAAAGGTAACCCCTTTGACATCGAGAGCGTTATCTCCACCGTCATTACTAAAATTGATCGCCCATACAACTTTGGAAGGGTCGTCCAGATTAAGAAGGTCATCCGGTCCGGTAAATTGGTCCACGCTTCCAATGTTGACAGTGGTTGCGGGAGCAAGCCGATCCTCCAGAAGTTCAACCAAGAGCTTTGCTTCCCGGTATCTCTGCCAGTCTGGAATTTTTTTCCGGGAAACTTTTGATTTTTGGTTTTTAGAATGGCGATTGCGGGAGAACTGATTGGATGAGGTCATTCTTGGAGCTCCAATAGACGGAAAATGGACGCCAATCCCTTACGAAGAATTTTGAGATAAGGAAATTACATTGTGGGAATACATCCAAATGGGGATTACCAAAACTGGAATTTAAACAGGCGAGTCAGC
>CAZPPD010000247.1:0-7684 GCA_964588185.1 uncultured Alcaligenaceae bacterium
GGTTTGCCCGGTCTCCTTGAATGGTCCAAGTTGGTCGCCAATCCCAAGAATCAAAAAGGTTGGCCCAAAGTCTATCCCGGCGGCCGCATATTCTTACCGCTCCGGGATGTATATGACTCCATCGAGACCGCCGGGAACGGGGGCAGTTTATTTCGGCCACTGTTTGCGGATTTCCTGGACGAAGCTGCCGATATAACCGGAATAGATGACCTGAGATCCTGTGCCGCCCGCTATCGCAACCTTGGTCGGCAATGGAGCGACCTGGCAGACACGGCTCTTTCCAACCGCATCAAACCCTTCAAGCGAACCAAAGAACTCCTGCAAAAACGCACAAAGCTGTATGAGGAGAAAGGCCAAAAAGCGACGAATCAATTGGAAAAGGGAGCCGCCGAATTGCGTGAAATCGAACTGGAAATGCGAAAGAATTTCATCTTGGATGAGAAAGAAGTAAATGACCTGCTGACTGCTCTCCAAGATAAAATCATCACACTCCATCAAGAAGAAAGTGCTGCCGCCCAGGAATTGAATAAGGCATTTGACGGATAACTCGGAATCGGAAAAACCAACCTCAGAGGACTGAGACACTGACTGAAATTCACCGTCCCTCTGTGACCTCTGTAGTTAATTTTCAGGCAAATTTATAGGTTTCCGATTCGTAATTTCATTTTCATTTCCTATTCATTCCGATTATACTAGATAAACTATCAATGAACCTTATTTAGCAGTACTTAACAACATTATTAATATTTCTTAATCTGGGTTTCGTTTACCTACTGGGAGCAATTGAATGCTTAACCTTACTGGTCCAGGTACAAAACTATGCGATGGAATTGAACGCCGGTCGTTTCTAAAACTAGGTGGCCTTTCCCTTGCCGGGTTGACGCTTCCGCAGCTTTTGGCAGGGGAAGCACAGGCTTCTCGGCAACGGTCCCGATCTTCACGGCGCCGCCGTGCCCGGTCTTGCTTGCTGATTTTCTTGGAAGGCGGCCCGTCCCATATTGATTTGTGGGACATGAAACCGGATGCTCCCGAAGAAATCCGCGGGATTTTCCAACCCATTGATACCAGTGTCCCAGGAGTCCGGGTGTGCGATCAGTTGCCCATGCTTTCACGGCAAATGCATCATCTTTGCCAGGTTCGTTCGGTGACTCACCGGGTAAGCGATCACAATGCCGGCACCTACTACGCCCTCACCGGCCGTACTCCCTTCAATGGTTCCCAATTAATCGTTGAAGATTTGCCCAGTAACTTCCCACCATACGGGTCGGTCATCGCCAAGCTACGGCCGACGGGAAGGCCCTTGCCGGACTTTATTCACCTGCCGGAAATCATGTCCAATCGCGGAGTGAACATAGCTGGACAATCCAAAAGTTTTCTGGGCAGTGCATTTGAACCCTTTGTAACCGGCGACCCCACTGTGCCCAATTATCAGGTTCCGGGATTGAACACCACCGGGGAAGTCCAACTCCAAAACCTTTCGCGGCGAAATACCCTCCTGCAGCAACTCGACGGCTCTCTGAACCAAATTGGCGACAACCCGGCCATGGATCGGATGAATGGATTTTACCAACGGGCCATCAATCTGATTACCTCCGAAGAAGCCCGCCGGGCTTTTGACCTTTCCCTGGAACCTCGGGCCATTCGCGACCGCTATGGAATGGATCCGGCTCCCGGCCAGCGCCGCCGCGAAGCCCGCAAGTTCGGTGGCCTTCCTCATTTGGGCCAATGTATGCTGATGGCACGGCGATTGATCGAATCCGGCGTCCGCTTGGTCACCTTGATTTCCGGTCGCCGCATCGATCAAGCTTGGGATACCCATCGGGATCATTTCCCCTTGTTGCAGCGTTCTCTCTGCCCGATGTTCGACCGCTCTTTCTCTGCCTTGTTGGAAGACATGTCACTACGCGGATTGCTGGAAGATACTTTGGTCGTTGCCATGGGAGAATTCGGCCGGACCCCACGCCTGGGTCAAGTCGTCTCCGGTGCCGGGGCTACTCCAAACGGCCGCGACCATTGGCCTTTCTGCTACACGGTCTTCTTCGCCGGTGCGGGAATTCAAGGGGGGACTGTCTATGGTTCGTCCGACCGCCAAGGAGCTTATCCCAGCGATAATCCGGTTACCCCCGAAGACATCACAGCGACCATTTACGATGCCATGGGAATCCCGGAAGATACGGAGATCCATGATCAGCTTCACCGGCCGCACCGGTTGATTCTGGGAAGCTCGTTGCTTAATTCTTTGACCTAGAAACATACTTACCCGAAGCGCTAGCGAGCGTCCCTCTCTAACGCTTCGGGTTTGTTTGAGTGCCATCCAATCGCTGGACCAAGTTTCTCACATTCTGTTCAATTTCCGCCAATGCTTCAGCGACGGTAGCCTGATCCGTATCGTGAATATGCCAATAATCAACCCGATCTTCCCACCCAGGAAATCGAACTCTCAATAACTCCCGATGCTCCGCTTCTTTTAAGGCGACGATGTGTTCCGCCTGGGCCAGATCGTTTTCCCGAACCGGCAAGGGAAAAGGAAACTCATCCGGATGAGGAATTCTCATCTTATCCAACGCAGCAACCACTCCATAAGAAATGGGGCCGATGTTATAGATGCCGAGTTCTAAAGCCAAGCCTCGAGAAAATGCCCTACAAGCAATACCCATTTCCAGAGCCAAGTGATTGAACAGCAGTTCCGCATACCGGCTGCGGTAAAAATTCCCGGTACACAAAAACAGGACGTGGTTGGGCGATGGCGATTCCAAGAATTATTTTCCTCGGTTCAAGTTTGGACTGGGATGAACATCCGATGGGAGTAACCTGCCCCGGCCGGCGTACGGATTGTACAGCGGGTCCCCGACTAACACCGTCATCCAGCTCGTCAGCAACATAGACCTGCTATAACATTCGACCAACGTGTATTCCCCGGTAACCAGGAAGCCAAAAAACTCTTCCGGCTTGGGAAAGCCAATGGTGTAAGGTTCGGCTACCGGCCCCATCGTTGCTGCCACTCCCTTTTGCAGGAGTTGTGGGCACCAAAAAGTAGCTTTGGCATTTCGCAACGACCGGGCCTCAGAACTGGCAATGTGGTAAGCAACGGCCCCTTTATTGAACTGGCAACAATCGACATAACGAGCCAGGGAGTACCAGCCGCAGTACAATGCCGTATCCGGACAACTCTGCGGTTTAAACAATGGCCCTTTGTTATCCAAAATCACTGGCAGTTTGGCTTTCTCCTTGAGCAGTGTGGCCATTTCCCGGAGCGATTCATCATAGCCGCCATATCCCGTCCCCCGAGGGTCGGTTTTCGAGTTGAGACGGATCCCTCTGGCATCGACATAGACCTTCCCCTTGAGACCAGTCTTCTCCACTTCAATCGCGTCATCAACCAACCGTTTGGCAATAACAGGCGATGGTCCATCCAAACGCGAAACCATCAAGACCGGCGGTAATCCTTCCCGGCGAACTCTAGGGTAGCGGAAATACAGGGGGTTCGTTATCCAACGCCGCAATTCGTACTTTTCCCACCACAAAAGTGTCAACTCACTGTCAACGCAAGCCACACTCTCGGCATGGCTCAGCCATCGTTCCTTGAAGCGGCTGAGCCGAAGATTTTTGGTTAATTCTTGCCGCTTGTCCCGGGCGTCTCTCAATAGTTTGTCATTTTTCGGTGTCGGCTTTTGTTTCTTCTTCTTTTCCAGTTCGAGTATGGTTGCTTTCAATTCCTCCAGCTGCTTCTTCTTGTCTTTGCTTGCTTGGCGCAACTTTACCAACTGTTTCCTTTCATTTTCCGAAGGTCGATCGCCGCCCACGCGCAGGGGAACTCCATAAACCGTCAACAGAACTCTTACTTTTTCTTTGTGATTTTGCAGGGCTTTTCTTAACGGTTCCCGAATTTGGTCATCGAAAATTTCCCGGGAGATGCTTTCTTGTTTGGGAAGTTCCAGAGGGATCAGGTTTTCTTTCGGAACCTTTCTGCGGGCACAATAATGCTCGGCGACCTCCTTGGATTCCCGCATTGTTTTGTTGTAGATGACAAAGACATTCTCAGGTTCCAATCCTTTAGCCAAAGGTAAGGTGGAAAGGAAAAAGAGGAGAAGGGGGAAAATTATCAGGCGGCTCAATATTGAGTCTCCAATTGATGGTTTCTGGAATTGTGTGGACAAAGGGGCCAGGTAAATTTCGTGCTAAGCAACCGGAGAGCTGTTCCGGCTAAATGTACCTGACCCCTTTGCCCACAAAATTCCCAAATCAGGAAAACAACTCCTTGGCTGCACTGCTAACTTCGTTTTCCTTCTTCTGCTTTTCATTATTCCAGGTGAAGTAGTTATCCCATTTTTCGTCTAGTTTCTCCAGTGCGGCGACGATGGGGATTGCAGTATATTTACCATTCTCGTCCTTGGTCACCAACTGTTCTTTTTCCAATTTGTGCAACGCATCATCCACCTCAAAGTCTACTTCCACATCAAAGGCATCATGAATGAACTTTTCGCATTTCTGATCCAGTTCCGCTTCCGTAGCGGGTCCCTGGCGCCACAAGAAATAATACGCCAATATTGCTTCTTTGAATTCCTGATTTTCCAGGGAATCCATCAGGTAAAAAATCACCCCCAAGTCATTATCGAGACTCTTGTGGTAGAGGGAGTTGGTAACTAATTGCTCGTAACGGTTCTTGGAATTTTGCCAGCCGAAGAAAACCTTCATTCCATAGCCCACGATGGTACTTAAAGCCACGATCAACAGGATGGGACTCAGGACCGCAGAAAATACTAATTTCCAGCCCGCGATGACAATCCCGGAGACCAGGGTAATGCCTAATTTCACCAGATCCAACGGTTTCATCGACAGGTGTTTTTCCGGATAAATAACCTCCAGGTCGGCCATGGGGATATCCCGGAATTGTTTGATGTGGATGCCTAATTCTTTGGGCGGCGGCTCATTCCGTCCGGTCTTCGGCGTGGCGTAGCGAAACAAGATGATCAAATTCTTGAAGGTCGGCTCTTTAATGGTGTCTCGTCTCAAAAGACAGAAAAGCCCCCGGGTAATATGCGTGGGTGTGATGCGTTCCTCGTAGCGGTCCTCATGGATGTGGTTCTTCTCCGTGTTCTTCGCCTGGATTTTTTCCTGAGCCGTTGGTCCATGGGATTCCGGTTCCGGTTTGGAGAAAAGGCGGCCGAAGGTTTTGTTCCAAATCCAAGTCAATACTCGGCTGACGAGGACATCAATTTTTTGGATAGTCAAAAACCCCGTGAATTTCTCCCGGCCCACACCACGCCGGAAGATCAAGATACTCTCAGCGAACTTGGGCAGGTTTCCGTCAAAATATCTCTGCAACCGCTCCGGGTTCTTGTGAAAGTAACGTGGAATCATCTCATGATCGAGCTTGTCGAGGGAAATCTTCACCGGCAGGTTAAACAGGAAATCTTCCTCATCAGCGACATCATAATCTTCCTGGGTCAGGGGGAGAAAATTTCCTCGCTCCATCATCAGTAAGAAATCGGTAAGGAATTCATCTTCGGCCGCCCAAATTTCTTCCTCCGTCATCCCTTGGCGTTCTTCAGAACCTATCAAGGGATCAAAAATACGATAACCTTTGGAAAGCTCCTCCTGGACTTTGTGGTACTCAAAGTGATAAATCGCCGAAATGATCCGGCAAAGCTGTTCAAATTGATATCGCTCGTTCTTATCATTATGCAGGAGTGCCAAACGCTTGCTTAGCTTGTACTTGGAAACCGGAATGTAATGCTCATGGGGGATCAACACCTTGGTGACCGGTGGTAGGCCTGTTTTATGGTCGATCTCTTCCTCTATCACCTTGGGAGGCTCCGAGGGCGGAGTTTTGGAATCGGCATCATTAAATTGTTCCGGATTAAGATGCGAATCTGAAGCCTTAGGGGCCTCGCTAACGTTCTGCAAATTGGACAACGGGTCAAGCTGTGGGTTCTTATTTTCCATGGAATTATCCATTGGGTGGAGCCTTGTGAAAGAAGTGTAGTCCAAGCGGATTTTCGATATTCCGACTGCTATATTATTCGAAAATAGTCTCCGTTCCTTAAAGACAATTTTAGCAAGCATAAGGTGCAGGGGAAAATTATTGTCAACTTCAACCTATATTAACAGGATGAAACCACATGAGGGAAATTTTCAAACCCTATAGATTATTCTTGGTGGGATTAGTTATCGTTTTCAGCGGGTTGCAATTGCCGGACAAGGCATTGGGCCAGGATCTGGGAAAAGAAGGCTTCGCCAACTCCGGGGATATCAAAATCCACTACGTCACCAAGGGAAAAGGACCCCTGCTCTTACTTATGCACGGCTTTCCCGATTACTGGTATTCCTGGCGAGATCAGATCCCGCCGCTCTCAAAACACTTCCAAGTCGTTGCCATGGACCTCCGGGGATTCAACAAAAGCGGCCAACCAAAAGGGGTGGAGAACTACAAAATCGACAAACTGGTTGGAGATGTGGAAGCTGTCCGCAAACATTTCAAGCGGGAGAAACTAATTGTCGTCGGCCATGACTGGGGAGGAATGATCGCTTGGAGCTATGCAATGCAATTCCCCGAGCGAGTCGACCGGCTCATTCTTCTCAATCTCCCTCACCCCAAAGGCCTCATGCGCGAACTCGCCAACAATCCCCAACAACGAACAAACAGTCAATATGCCAGGGATTTCCAGAAGCCCGGCTTTGAAAAGCTGGTACCGGCTGTCTCGTTGATCTTTTGGGTGAAAGAAAAGGAAGCCAAGAAAAAATACCTCGAGGCCTTTCGCCGCTCATCTATCGAAGGAATGCTGAACTACTACAAAGCCAACTATCCTCGCCCGCCGTACAAGGAGCCCAAAGAATTCCCCAAAGTAAAATGCCCCGTCTTGATGATCCACGGGCTAAAAGATAAGTATCTATTGCCCGGAGCACTCAGCGGCACCTGGAATTGGCTGGAAAACGAGCTGACCCTGATCACCATTCCCAACGCCGGCCATTTTGTCCACCGAGACGTTCCGGAAGTAGTCACGCGGCGGATGCTTCTGTGGTTAACTCAGGGAACGAAGACGAAAGGTGGATAAAGTGGCAACGGCCAACCTTAAGAAGACAGCCAAAAAACTACCACCCTTGGAAAATGGGGATATGCTCGACCAAAAAACATTTCATGCCCGATACTTGGCCATGCCGGAGGACTGTCGAGCAGAATTGATCGGAGGAATTGTTCATATGCCCTCCCCGCAAAAGTATGAACACAGCGAGGCTTATAAATCCGTCGTTCTTTGGCTTAATGAATATTCCAAAGCAACTCCCGGCACCAATATGCTTTTCAATAACACTCAAATCCTTGGCAAAGACAGCGAGCCCCAGCCGGATGCCTGCCTTTTTATTACCTCCGAATACGGCGGCCGAGTTCACAAAGACCAGGAAGGCTTTCTCAACGGCGCCCCGGAACTGATTGTGGAAGTTAGTGCTTCCACCGAGTCGATCGACTTAAACAGCAAAAAATTGGATTACGAAAAAGCGAGTGTTCTCGAGTATGTGGTTTTAGCCTTACGGATGAAACAAGTCTTCTGGTTTGTTCGTAAACGGGGAAAATATATGGAAATTCCTCTTCCAAGTGATGGAATTTTTCATTCCCATCAGTTTCATGGATAATGTTTGGAAGCCAAGGCTATTTAGACCAAAAATCATGACCAACATTTTGAAGTCC
>CAZPPD010000248.1:0-7667 GCA_964588185.1 uncultured Alcaligenaceae bacterium
CCCCGCCCCCCAATTCTTCGACTTATATGGCCCAAGCCATGGCTTCCAATCCGGTGGGAACCCGGCCGCCATTGATGTGGACTTCCCAGATCTCCTGACCGTCCTTGGGAACTCTTCGCGGGTCAATATTCACCACCGTAGCACAGCGGCCGAATTTCTCCGCAACATGGGTTACTACTTCGGGAGTGCGGACGGCGGCAGAGTTGATGCTGACTTTTTCGGCCCCCGCTTGGATCAACCGGGTTGCATCTTCTAATGTCCGTATGCCACCGCCGACGGTGAAGGGCATGAAAATCTCTTCGGATACGCGCCGAACAACCTCCAGCATTATCTCGCGGCCTTCGTGACTGGCACTGATGTCCAGGAAGACCAATTCATCGGCCCCGTCCTCTTCATATCGACGAGCCACTTCGACAGGGTCGCCGGCATCGCGGAGATTTACGAAGTTGGTGCCCTTGACTACACGGCCGCGGTTCACGTCGAGACAGGGGATGATTCGTTTGGTTAACACGGTATCTTTATTACCAAGAAAGGATGCTCTTTACAGTAAAATCACTTTATTGCAGAGGTTGGAACCAGTCAACGGGAAGCCGATGGCTCAATAAGTTTGAAAAATCAGTTATACTTATGTTTTTAGTTCTTGGATGCTTGGCGTAATTGGGCCAATTTCTAGCAGATTCGTATAATCTCCCCCAAACGACGAGATTCTTTTTAGCCCTCCCTTAACAACGGAACATCACCATGGCGAACTGGCGGAGAACGCATACCTGCGGAGAGTTACACAAGGAGCATGTGGGTCAGACCATTACCCTCAACGGATGGGTGCATACTTACCGGGCATATAATGATCAGATTTTTGTCGACTTGCGCGACCGCTATGGAATCACCCAAGTTGTTTTTGAAGCCGATAACAAAGACCTCTTCGCTGAAAGCCAGGCCATTCGCAACGAATGGGTGTTATCCGTTGAAGGCGAAGTGGTAGCCCGCCTTCCGGGCAAAACAAATCCCAAACTGGCCAGCGGAGAAATCGAAGTCAAAGCCAAGAAACTACACATTCTCAATCGCTGTCCCACTCCGCCCTTTCAAGTGACTGAGTTTCCGGATGAAGAGTTGGCTGGAGAAGATCTCCGGCTGCAATATCGCTATCTGGATCTGCGGCGAGAAACCCTGCACAAGATTCTTGGCTTGCGTCACAAGCTATGCAAAGTAATCCGGGATTTTCTCGATCAGAAGGGCTTCCTGGAAATCGAAACCCCGTTGCTCGGGAAGAGTTCTCCGGAAGGGGCTCGCGATTATCTGGTTCCCAGCCGTATTTTTCCCGGCAACTGGTATGCCCTGCCGCAATCCCCGCAGCTTTATAAGCAACTCCTGATGATTTCCGGCTATGACAAGTATTTCCAGATTGCCCGCTGTCTGCGCGATGAAGATTTGCGGGCAGACCGCCAACCGGAATTTACCCAGTTGGATATTGAAACCGCTTTTGTAGACATCGATAGTTTCTTGCAAATCATGGAAGAAATGGTGGCCTACATCTTCAAGGAGATCCATGGCTTTGAAGTTCAATTGCCGCTGCCGCGAATGGATTACCAAGAATGCATGCTGAAGTACGGTAGCGATCGGCCGGACCTCCGCTATGAAATGCCAATTGTAGAGCTGACGGATATGGCTCCTGAATGCGGCTTCAAAATATTTCAGGATGCTGCTGCCAAAGGCCGAAAAGTTCGCGGCATTAACGCCAAGGGTGGAGCCGGCCAATTCTCCAATACAGATCTCAATAAAGGTTCCCTTTTGGAGTTTGTCAAAGGCTTCGGGGCTAAGGGGTTGGCGTGGCTGAAAGTAGAAGGCGGCAAATTCATCGGCAGCATTGAGAAGAACTTTACCCAAGAAGCCAAAGAGGAACTTCGCAAGCGATTTGCCGTTGAAGATGGCGATTTGCTGATGTTTATTGCGGATGAAGAGGATCTGGTTTGTTCGACCCTTGGCGGCTTGCGATCCCATCTCGCTGAAAAAATGGGGCTGTACACGAATTGGTGGGATCGCCGCCAACAGTATGAAGAAGATTTGGACCAATATTACAAGGATGTCAAAGACGGCAGGCCTGCCACAGAGCCGGGACCTTTTGCCTTTCAGGAAGGAGACTTCAACCTTTTCTGGGTCATTGATTTCCCCTCGTTCCTTTGGGATGAAGATGAGAAACGTTGGGTGGCCAATCACCACCCGTTTACCTCGCCCCGTGAGGAAGACATTCCCCTGTTGGAAGCGGATCCCGGCAAGGTTGTTGCAAATGCCTATGACTTGATTCTGAACGGCTATGAACTAGGGGGCGGCAGCATTCGTATTCATAATCCAGAGGTGCAGAAGAAAGTCTTTAAGGTCCTTGGTATGGAAGAGGAGGAAGCCAAGGAGCGCTTCGGATTTCTTTTGGACGCACTAAAGTTCGGAGCTCCTCCGCATGGCGGCATCGCCTTTGGTTTAGACCGCATGGTAATGATGTTGGCGGGGACGACGAATATTCGCGATGTAATTGCATTTCCCAAGAACCAAAAAGCCCGTGACTTGATGACCGGTGCTCCGGCCGAAGTAGACGCCAAGCAGTTGAAAGAATTGGGGCTTTAACCAATGAGCCAGAAAACGTGGGGTGGCCGTTTCAGCGGAAATACCGACAATCGGGTTGAGGCCTTTACCGAATCGATCAGCTTTGACCATCGCTTGTACTGCCACGACATCATCGCCAGCAAAGCCCACGCGAAAATGCTTGCCAGTGTTAATTTGATCTCCTTGGAAGAATCGCAAAAGATAGCCGAAGCACTGGATGAAATCGGCAGTCTGATCGAACGAGGAGAGCTTCCCTTTCGCTTTGAATTAGAAGACATCCATACCCATATCGAAGCGGCGTTAATCGAACGGTTGGGAGACACTGGAAGGAAACTCCATACTGCCCGCAGCCGCAACGACCAAATTATCACCGACGTCAAGCTCTGGGTCCGGGACGGGATTGATCTTCTGGATAAGCGATTGCACGAGGTGCAAAAGTCCTTCCTGGAGTTTGCCAGGCGGGAAGGCAAAACCATTCTCCCCGGGTATACTCATCTGCAACGAGCCCAACCTGTGTTGGCGGGGCACTATTTCCTGGCCTACATCGAAAAGTTTCAACGGGACCGGGACCGGCTTGCGGACTGTCGTAAGCGCGTTAATGTGCTGCCCCTTGGTTGCGCTGCTCTTGCCGGAACAAGCTTGCCGATTGCTCGCGAAATAGTTCGTAAGGAGCTCGGGTTCGATTCCATTGCCGCCAACAGCTTGGATGTTTCCAGCGACCGGGATTTTTTGATCGAATATGTCTATTGTCTGTCGATGATTGCTTTACATTTGAGCGGCTGGGCAGAAGAGTGGATTATTTGGTCGACGACCGAGTTCAGTTTCATTGAGTTAGCGGACGCCTTTTGCACCGGCTCCAGCATTATGCCGCACAAGAAAAACCCGGATGTACTTGAACTGATACGGGGCAAAACTGCACGAGCAACCGCAGCGTTACAGCAATTGCAAATGCTGGTAAAGGGATTGCCGCTGGCCTATAATCGGGATTTGCAAGAAGACAAGCTGGCTTTGTTTGATGCTCACGATACCGTTGCCGATTCCTTGGAAATTGCAACTTCACTAATTGGTGAGACAAAGCTCAATCAGGAGAGCATTGTCTCTCGTTTGGAAGACGGCCATTTGGATGCAACTACGCTGATGGAGTTTTTTATCGCCAAGGGAGTCCCCATGCGGTCGGCTCATGAGGCGGTTGGGAAATTGGTAAGGCTTTGTGAAGAACGAAAATGCCGGCTTGCCCAACTACCGGCGGAAGAGTTTGAGCAGATTCATGCGGGTATAGGAAAAGACGTAGCAAACATTTTGGGTGTAAAGAATGCCTTGAATGCCTTTCAGAGTTATGGGTCCACGGCCCCGGAACAGGTCGAGAAACAAATCAAAGAATGGGAAACAAAAATCCTGAATTAACTTGCTTCTTTCCAGTCGGCTCTCACATCCCGGGAGAAACCCAATGAACATGCTAATCCTAACGTTTGGAATGCTTGTCATGCCTTATGTGGAACCGCCAAGGTCATTCAAAGAGGACCCGCCTCTTTTCGAGAAGGGGGTGTTTTCCGTTGTCAAGAAAATAGACCAGTACACGGACCCTGCACGGTTTCCTCGCCGGGATCAGAAAATATTAATGGCGGATGGCATCAATTGGGGATTCCAATACCTCAAGCCGGAAAAACCCGGAGGCCCGTTTGGCAATGAGGATCTCACTCGCTTGGCAGCTACCTACTACCACCGCAATGGCCCATTTGGCCGGGTGATGGAGCGATACAATTGGTTTCCGGATCGAAAGAGTAACAACACATTTTGGGCCGATGTACGATTGCCGGCCTCATTGGTATCCCAGGGGTTCAGCCAACCCTTTATCCCAACGAGTCAATTGGTGAACTTGTGGTCCGAACCGCCCGTGGCAGTTTTGGGGTTGGGAGCCGGGATTCCCGCTTCCTATGTCCGGCCATTGCAGACGATGCATTTTTATGAACGCGATGAGGTGTTAATCCCACTTTCCTTGCCCAAACAAGGAAATCCACATTTCACCTATATCCTCGATGCAACAAAACGTGGCGGGAATATCAAAATTATTCCAGGCAAAGAGCGGCAATCGTTGGTCAAAAAAGGGCCGAGGCGATTCTATCATGTGATGATTGTTGAAATGTGTACCCGGACATTTCAAGAAAAACCCAAGGTGGAACTGTTCACCAAAGAAGGGATGGCCGCCTGTTTTGATTGTCTAGCCGAAAAGGGAATTCTTTGTTACCACACTTCGAATCGCTATTACAAAATGCCTCCCCTAATTGCGGATGTGGCCAAAAGTCTCCGCTATGCCGTCAAGCGGGGCTATGATCGAGCACCGGGCCGGGAACCGGGCCATTTCTCATCGGAGTGGGTTTTGGTCGCTCGCCGGGCTGAGTATCTTGAATCCGTCAAGGAGCCTGAGAATTATGCGCAAAAAATGCAGCAGGATTTTCAACAAAAAGGCTGGTTTCTTCCGAAAGGCAAAATGGATTATTGGACCATTCCCAAAGCAACCGGGAATCATTCCTGGACGGATAAGTCCGTTCACAAACTCCGCGGTCTTCTAATTTCCGATCCGACAGTAATGATGAGGGCTCGCCGCATTGATCAGTGGCTGCGGTTCCTAACCAACGATCAAATTAATAATTGGTTTCGCTCCTACAGTTACTTTAGTGTGTTTCATAATTTGGCGGAGGCTTCGGCCAAAAGTCGAATAGCCCTTGGGCAAACCATTGAGGATTTGCCGTAGATAATGTTCGCAAACAAAGGCTGAGAATATGGACTATTTTTCCTACCAAGATCGACTCCTTCATTGTGAAGAGGTTCCCATTCCGACGTTGGCCGGGAAATATGGAACCCCGCTTTACGTTTACAGTAAACGAACCTTCGTGCATCATCTGAACCAGATTCAGAAGGCCTTCAACGAACTTGACCCGCTGATTTGTTACAGCATCAAATCCAATGGGAATCTCTCGATTTGCAAACTGATGTGGGAAAACGGTTCCGGATTTGATGTGACCAGCGGCGGGGAGCTCTACCGGGCTCTGCAAGTCGGTGGCCAAGGGGAGAAGATTGTCTTTGCCGGGTCAGGTAAGAACGACGAAGAACTGCGCTGGGGTTTGGAAACCGGCGTGTTGATGTTTAATGTCGAAAGCGAAGCGGATTTGCTGGCCTTGGCCGATGAGGCTAAGGAGGTAGGCAAGCCCGCTCCGGTGGCCTTGCGGGTCAATCCGGCGTTGCCCCCCAAGACGCATGTGAAAACCGATACCAGTGTCAAAGGCACCAAGTTTGGCTTGGACATCGAAAGCGTGTTGGAATTTGCCGCCAAAATGGTTGACAACCCTCATGTCCGCATAATCGGCTTACACATGCATTTGGGCTCACCGATTCTATCGCCACAACCCTACAAGGAAGGTCTGGAAAAAGGGGCCCGCCTCATCAACCAGCTGCGGAAACAAGGACACCAAATCGGGTATATTAATATGGGCGGCGGTTTCGGAATCCACTACCGCAAGCAGGAAGCCCCCAGTGCCGATTCTTTTGCCGAGGTAATTGTTCCGGCAGTAAAGGAGCTGGACTGTAAGTTGGTGCTGGAACCGGGCCGTTTTATTGCCGGTAACTCCGGGATCTTGGTAAGCCGTGTGATCTACATCAAGGAATCGGGCGGCAAGAATTTCATCATCCAGGATGGTGCCATGACAGATTTAATCCGGCCAACCCTCTACGAGGCTTTCCATCGTATCTGGCCGGTAGCGCCGCCGGAAGGATTCCCCGCTCCCCCGGAAGATTGTGAGGCGGATATTCCGGGCACAGCGCGGTTTGACGTCGTCGGCCCGGTCTGTGAAACCAGCGATTTTCTGGCCCAGAACCGAGCCTTACCACCGGTCGAGCGAGGAGACTTGTTGGCCACATTTAGTGCCGGGGCATATGGGCATGTCATGAGTTCCAATTACAACGGCCGCCTTCGTCCGGCAGAAGTTTTAGTCGATGGCAAAGAGCATACATTAATACGTCGGCGGGACACTTATGAGGATTTAGTCCGGGCAGAGATAGAGATTTGATTGCTAGCTGGATTCGCCAGAACTCAGCAATTTACCTGAACTGAATTTCGGCGAATGCAGCTACCATAACCTTTCGAGGAGTCATCTCGTGTTACAACGGTTTCGGTTTGTGATTATCACGGCATTGAGCCTAATTGTAGGACTTTCATTTCTAGGAAACGCTAAGGCTCAACAACAAGACGAAGCCCGCAAAGCAGCTTTGCGGGCGGTCCTTCGCAAAGCAGAAGATGAATATCGCTTGTACTTCAAGAGACCGAAGGAGCCCTTGGAATTTTGGGCGGCGATTAACTTTGAGGTGGAACTGGGGAAATTTGATCTTGCTGCATTGCACCTGGACCAACTCCTGAAATTGCCCAAGGAATCTACTGACCAGAAGCTTTTGGAAGTGGAGGAAGCCCAAGGGATGGCCCCGTTCCTGCGGCTCAAGCGGGTCAAACGCTGGAGCAAAAGTCCGATTTTGGAGCGGGAAGCTCAAAAGAATGTGGACACCCTGATTGATCGGATCCAAAGCGCGTTGGAAAAAAAACTAAGTGACCCGATTCGGATCCAAAAGTATATCCAGCAGTTGTTCGCCGAAACCCCGGAAGAGAGGTCCTACGCCTTCGTCCAGTTGGCGCGGGCGAAAGAAAGGGCATCCCCATACTTAGTTGATGCCCTGCGCCTAACCGCCGGCACCTTAAAACAGGATCAGCTCAAGAATATAATCTTGCGGCTGCCTCCCGAAACAATCAATCCCATGGCGGAAGTCCTCAATCCTGCCAACCTCGCTGATTATCGGAATGTGGAACTTCGCTATGCAATATTGGATCTATTTCATCGCAGCGGAAATAAACGAGCCATTCCCTACCTGTGGTATATGCGCAGTTCTCCTCGGTTTCCGGATTTTCTCCGAAAACGGGCCGAATTCACTATGGCTAAGTTGTTAAAGGTGGAAGAAGAACGGATGCCGGAATCTCGCGTGGCGATAACCAACCTCGACGAATATTATTTTCAAATCAAAGTGCGCTT